>NZ_JBHVAK010000052.1:0-52824 GCF_042667085.1 Nocardia sp. NPDC057353 | reverse complement strand
GGACGGGGGCGCTGTCGACGGTGCTCAGGCCAGCTTGAGCGACCGGCCGATGATCTCCTTCATGATCTCGGTGGTCCCGCCGTAGATGGTCTGGATGCGCGCGTCCATGTACGCCTTGGCGATCGGGTACTCCTTCATGTAGCCGTACCCGCCGTGCAGCTGGAGGCAGCGGTTGATCAGCTCCAGCTGCTCCTCGGTGCTCCACCACTTGGCCATGGCGGCGTCCTCGGCGGAGAGCTTGCCCTCGTTCAGGTCCTGGATGAAGCGGTCGACCAGGACCCGCACCGCGGTCGTCTTGGTGGCCAGCTCGGCCAGCACGAAGCGGGTGTTCTGCAGTGCGCCGATCGGCTTGCCGAACGCCTTGCGGTCGCGCACGTACTGGATGGTCAGGTCGAGGCAGGCCTCCATGGCGCCCGCGGCCATGACCGCGATGGAGAGCCGCTCCTGCGGCAGGTTCTGCATGAGGTGCACGAAGCCCATGCCCTCGGTGCCGAGCAGGTTCTTGCCCGGCACCCGCACGTCGGTGAAGCTGAGCTCGGCGGTGTCCTGCGCCTTGAGCCCGATCTTGTCCAGGTTGCGGCCGCGCTCGAAGCCCGCCATCCCGCGCTCCACCACGAGCAGGCTGAAGCCCATGGCGCCCTTCTCCGGGTCGGTCTGCGCGACCACGATCACGATGTCGGCGTTGATGCCGTTGGTGATGAAGGTCTTGGCGCCGTTCAGGATCCAGTCGTCGCCGTCCCGGACCGCCTTGGTCTTGATGCCCTGCAGGTCGGAGCCGGTGCCCGGCTCGGTCATGGCGATCGCGGTGATGATCTCGCCGGAGCAGAAGCCGGGCAGCCAGCGCTGCTTCTGCTCCTCGTTCGCCAGCTCCAGCAGGTACGGCGCGATGACGTCGTTGTGCAGCCCGAAGCCGAGGCCGCTGTACAGGCCGCGCACCGACTCCTCGACGACCACCGCGTTGTAGCGGAAGTCCTTGACCCCGCCGCCGCCGTACTCCTCCGGCACGGCCATGCCGAGGAAGCCCTGCTTGCCCGCCTCCAGCCAGACCTCGCGGTCGACGAGGCCCTGCTCCTCCCACTTCGCGTGGTTCGGCGCGACGTGCTGATCGAGAAACTTGCGGAACGACTCCCGGAACAGATCGTGCTCGGGTTCGAACAGTGTGCGTTCCACGCCTACCTCCTTGTGCGGCACCGGCCGGGCCACCCCGGCGGTCGTTGCCTCACACGGTACCCGCAATGAGAATCGGTGTTCACTTCACACCTGAAATCGATACCGTCACCTGCCCCGCGACCTGCCGGGGCGGTGAGTATCAGCAATTCTCGGCAAACCTCGCGGCGGGCGCGGCGAACCGCGCGACGGCACGGGGCGCCGCGCCGGGAACGGTGGTTCAGAAGCGGCGGAGCAATCCCTTGAGCCTGCCGGTCAGGCTGCGCCCCGAGTCCCGCTCGCGCTCGGCGAAGAGGAAGCGCAGCTCCTCCTCCAGCCCCTTGCGGACCACGCCCGCCAGCTCGGTGGCGGCGGCCGCCACGTCCGGGGCGCCGCGCCACGGCGCCGGGTCGATGGGCGCGCCCGCCGCGAAGTAGAACCGCTCCGGGCGCGGGACGACGGTGGGGCCGATGCCGCGCACCACCGGCGGGATCAGCCCGGTCGGCAGCCCGAGCGCCCGCGCGGCCCAGCGCACCGGGCGCATGACCGGGTGGTCGGCGTCGAGCACGATGTCGAAGGCGTCGTCGATGCCGATCATGGCGACCGGGACGATCGGCGCGCCCGCCTCGATGGCCATCCTGGCGAAGCCGGTGCGGCCGTCCCACTGCAGCGTGTACTTCTCGTTCCGGCGCCGGGCCGCCTCCCGGCTGCCGCCGGGGAACACGATCACGGCCTCGCCCCGCGCGAGCAGCGCCAGGCAGTTCGCCCTGGTGCCGCGGACCACGCCGTACCGGTGCAGCACGTGCCGCACCCCGGGCACCGCCATGAGCACCTGCTCCGCGAGGCCGCGGATCAGCCTGCCGCGGCGGCGCAGCACCTCGGGCAGCAACAGCGGGGCATCGATGCCGCCGAGCAGGTTGTGGTTGCCGACCAGCAGGACCGGACCGTCGGCCGGGATGTTCTCCAGCCCGTAGAAGCGCGGGCTCGACCAGGCGCGCAGCGGGGCGAGCACCGCGTCCAGTAACCGCAGCTCGGCACCGCTCGGCGAAACCCGGAGCGGCGCACCGTCGGTGAGCGTGCCGGGAGCGGTGGCGCCGGATCGTGGCGCTGCCGGTGCGGCCCCGCCCGAACGGTGCTGCGACATGGATGGTCCTCCTGCTTGCCGATGCGACGAGGCTCAGCCTAATCACACCGGCAGCATCCCGGCTACCCCGACGCCGCACCCCGAATCCGCTGCGCCGCAGCGGGAGTGCGGATCAGTCCCGCTGCTCCGGCGCGGAGCCGGCGAACGGGGTCAAGGCGGCGGCCAGCGCGTGCGGCACCCTGGCCCGCACCCTGGTGCCGCCCTCCTCGTGCTCGGTGGCCAGGATCCGGCCCTCGGCGTGCACCCGGGCCAGCAGATCACCCCTGGTGTAGGGCAGCAGCACGGTGACATCGACGTCCAGCCCGCCGAGCAGCGTGGCGACCCGCTCGCGCAGCTCGGGCACCCCGGCGCCGGTGGCGGCGGAGACGAAGACCGCGTCCGGCAGCTGCGCGCGCAGCCGGGCCAGGGTCAGCTCGTCCACCGCGTCGATCTTGTTGACCACCAGCAACTCCGGCGGCGCGGGCACGCCCGAGTCCTTGACAACGTCGGTGATCACCTCGCGCACCGCCTCGATCTGCCCGGCGGGCAGCGGATCCGAGCCGTCCACCACGTGCAGCAGCAGGTCGGCGGCGGTCACCTCCTCCAGCGTCGAGCGGAACGCCTCGACCAGCTGGGTCGGCAGGTGCCGGACGAACCCGACGGTGTCGGTGACCACGATCTCCCGGCCGTCGTCGAGCGCGGCCCGGCGGGTGGTGGGGTCGAGCGTGGCGAAGAGCGCGTCCTGCACCAGGATTCCGGCGTCGGTGAGCGCGTTCATCAGACTGGACTTGCCCGCGTTGGTGTAGCCGACGATGGCGACGGCGGGCACCCCGCCGTTCACCCGGCGGGCGCGCATGGTGTCGCGCGCGGTCTTCATCTCGCGGATCTGCCTGCGCAGCTTGGCCATCCGCTCGCGGATCCGGCGGCGGTCGGTCTCGATCTTGGTCTCACCCGGACCGCGCAGCCCCACGCCGCCGTTGCTGCCCGCCCGGCCACCGGCCTGGCGGGACATGGACTCGCCCCAGCCGCGCAGCCGGGGCAGCATGTACTCCATCTGCGCCAGCGTGACCTGCGCCTTGCCCTCCCTGGAGGTGGCGTGCTGGGCGAAGATGTCGAGGATCAGCGCGGTCCGGTCGACCACCTTGACCTTCGCCACCTTCTCCAGCGCGGTCAGCTGGGCCGGGGTCAGCTCACCGTCGCAGATGACGGTGTCGGCGCCGGTCTCCAGCACCACCGCGCGCAGCTCCTCGGCCTTGCCGGAGCCGATGTAGGTGGCGGGGTCGGGCCGGTCGCGGCGCTGGATCAGCGCCTCCAGCACCTCCGAGCCCGCGGTCTCGGCGAGCGCGGCCAGCTCCGCCATGGAGGCGTCGGCGGCCGCGGCCGTCCCCTCGGTCCAGACCCCGACCAGCACGACGCGCTCCAGGCGCAGCTGCCGGTACTCGACCTCGGTGATATCGGTGAGCTCGGTGGAGAGCCCGGCCACCCGGCGCAGCGAACTGCGCTCGTCGAGCTGCAGCTCGCCGACGGTCGGGTCGGCGGACCAGCCGGAGCGGGCCATCCGCTCGGCGTGCCTGGCGAGCGTGTCGTCATCGGTGGCTTCGGCCGGTTCGGTGTCGAAGGCGTCCTCGAGCGTCACCGGGAGCGGGAACCTGTCAGATTTTTTCATACGCTGTCCATGCTGCCACTTTGCGGCGAACGGCGCATCGTGATATTCACCCGGCCGCTCAGTGCGCGAGCCACCACTCGCCCGCGAGCCGGCCGTGCGCGAGCAGCACCGACGGGCCGCGCAGCCACGCCTGCCCGCCCGCGAGCCGCACCGAGACGGCGCCGCCCGGCACCCGGACCCGCACCTCGCCGGAGTCCTCGGCGATCCGGAACCCCTCGCGCTGCAGCACCGCGGCGGCGGCCGCGACGGTACCGGTGCCGCAGGAGCGGGTCTCGCCGACGCCGCGCTCGTAGACCCGCATGTCGACGGCGGGTTCCGCGCCCTCCGGGAGCGCGGTGACGAACTCGATGTTCACGCCCTGAGGGAAGAGGTCGGGGTCGTAGCCGGGGGCGACGGTGAGGTCCAGTTTGGCCAGGTCGTCGGCGGAGAGGTCGGGGGCGACGCAGGCCAGGTGCGGGTTCCCGACGTCGATGCCGATGCCCGGGTAGGCCCAGCCCGCCAGCGAGGCGGTGGACGGGCCGAGCTCGCGCACCACGCCCATCGCCACGGTGATCTCGCCGTCGACCGGGTCACCGCTGTGCACCGTCACCGGCTTGGCGCCCGCCCGGCTGCCCACCACGTAGTCGGTGCGCGGCTCCCAGCCCGCCGCGGCCAGGTAGTGCGCGAAGACCCGCATGCCGTTGCCGCACATCTCCGCGATGGAGCCGTCCGCATTGCGGTAGTCCATGAACCAGTCGTCGCCCGCGACGCCGTCCGGGAGCGCGTCCAGCACCCCCGCGTCCAGCAACTTCCCGGCCTTGGCCACCCGGAGGACCCCGTCGGCGCCGATCCCGGCCCGGCGATCGCACAGCGCGGCGACCTTGGACGCGGTCAGCTCGAGCGCCGCCTCCGGGTCGGGAAGCAACACGAAGTCGTTCTCCGTACCGTGCCCCTTGCTGAACTCGACCGCATCCACCAAGTCACTCCTGTGTTTTTTGTCCGCTGGTGCGGACGGGGTTTGCGGCCCTTCGGGGTCCCGCGATCGGGCGTCCGAAGTTTGCGGCTGCGCCGCGTGCGCTTCGGACGCCCGATCGCGGGACGGGCCGCAAACCCGGGGGGGGTGGGCGGGCGGGGGGCCGTTGTCAGTTGTAGGGACGGTAGTCGCTAGGGGCGCTGTCTGGCTATTTCGTAGAGGGCGATGGTGGCGGTGGCGGCGGCGCCGATGGTGTCGGCGGCGCGGGGGATGGTGACCTGGTCGGCGGCGGGCCAGGGGCCGCGCTCGTCGCCGACGACGAGGACGGGCGCCTCGTGGAACGAGTATTGGTCCACCGGTGTTCCGTGCGGGCCGGGGAGCACGACGCGGGTGGGGATGCCGCGGCTGCGCTGGCGCTCGGCGAAGGCCAGGACCTGGGCGGCGCCGCCCGCCCGGAAGACCGGGACGGCGAAGAGCGAGCCGGTCGAGGCGCGCACGGTGCGCGGGTCGTGCTGGTCGGCGCCGGGGCCGGTGATCACCACCCCGGCCGCGCCGAAGGCGTCCGCGCTGCGGATCAGCGCGCCGAGCACGTCCGGCGAGTCCGGTCGGTCGACGACCAGCACCACCGGCGGGGGGCCGCCGGGCACGCCGGGCGCGAAGTCGTCCAGCTCGCCGGGGCGGGAGACGGCGACCGCGACCAGCTCGGGGACCCCGTCGCCGAGCTCGGCCATGAGCTCGGGGACCAGCCCGACCCGCGGCACCGGGCTGGTGTCGAGCACCTCCCGCGCCCAGCCGGAGAGCTCCGGTCCGCCGAGCCGGTAGAGCAGCGTCTCCAGCGGCCAGTCGCAGGCCAGCGCGCGGGTGATCGGGCGGACGCCGTGCACCAGGAAGCGGCCGTCGCGCTGCCGCTTGCCGCGATTCGTCAGGTACCCCTGCCACACCTGGACCGAGGCCGTGCGCGGCCGCGCTGATCGGCTCACTGCGCTGAACGTTCCTTTCCCGTGCCTGCCGATACGCCCGCCGCGTGCCCGGCCACCGTCGCCAGCGCGGCCTCGGCCAGCGCCGGGTCGGCGCCGTCCAACCAGCGCACCCGCGGGTCGCGGCGGAACCACGAGCGCTGCCTGCGCACGTACCGCCTGGTACCGATCAGCGTGCGCTCGACCGCGTGGTTCAGGTCGTATTCGTCGTCGAGGTGGGCGAGGACTTGTGCGTATCCGATGGCCCTGCGGGCGGTCACCCCGGCGCGCAGGCCGCGCTCGAGCAGCCCGCGCACCTCGTCCACCAGCCCGGCCGCGAACATGTGCGCGGTGCGCCGCTCGATCCTGGCGTCCAGCTCGGCGGTGTCCCGGTCCACGCCGAGCAGCAGCGTGTTCCAGCGCGGGGTGCCGATCACCGGCGCGGAGGCCGCGAACGGCCGCCCGGTCAGCTCCACCACCTCCAGCGCGCGCACCATGCGCCTGCCGTCGGTGGGCAGGATGGTCTCGGCGGCGACCGGGTCGGCCGCGCGCAGCGCCGCGTGCACCGCGGGCAGCCCCTCCTCCGCCAGCACCCGCTCCCACCTGGCCCGCACCTCCGGGTCGGTGGCCGGGAAGGCCCACTGGTCGAGCAGCGCCTGCACGTACATCATGGAGCCGCCGACGATCACCGGGGTCCGCCCGCGCGCCAGGATCGCCTCGACATCGGCGGCCGCGGCGCTCTGGTAGGCCGCGACCGTCGCGGTGGCGGTCACCTCGAGGACGTCGAGCTGGTGGTGCGGGATGCCGCGGCGCTCGGCGGGGGCGAGTTTGGCGGTGCCGATGTCCATCCCCCGATACAGCTGCATGGCGTCGATGTTCACGATCTCGCCGCCGAGCCGCTCGGCCAGCTCCAGCCCGAGCTCGGACTTCCCGGTGGCGGTGGGGCCGATCACCGCGACCGGTGTGCTCACGCCGGCCGCCACAGCCCGGCGTGGTACCCGACCCCGAACGGCGCGTCCTGGTAGCGGGTGTCGGCGGCCACCGCGCCGTCCCGGCCGAAGAGCCCGGCCAGCGCCTGGTAGACGGCGCGGCCGCGGAGCACCAGCTCGGCGCAGAGCGCCGGGTCCAGCTCCAGCAGCGCCGCCCGGTCGCCGGTGGCCAGCGCGGTGTCGAGCGCGCGCTGCACGGCGGGGGCGCGCTCGTCCAGGTAGCCGGGGGCGGCGGTGGTGAGGGTGGCGGCGCCGTCCGCGATCACCAGCACGCCGCGCGGTTCCGGCCCGGCGTCCAGTTCGGCGCGCAGCCGGGCGCCGAACGCCGCCGCCTCGCGCGCGGGCGTCTCCTCCGGCAGCAGCCGGACCTCGACGTTCGTCGCCGGGGCGACGGCACCGCGGGCCCAGCCCGCGATCAGCACCGGCAGCTCCAGCTCCGGGTCGGGCTCGCTCGACGCGGCCGGGCCGAGCGCCACCGCCAGGTCGACGCCGTACCCGAGAAAGGTGCCGACGGTGTCCGGGCCGTACTGCCCCTGCCCGGTGCCGAGCACCGTCCAGCTGCCGCCCTCCGCCGCCAGCGCGGCGAGCACGTCGAGCACCGCCGCCCGCAGCACGGTCCTGGGATCACCGGCCCCCGCCCCGCGCAGCCCGGCG
Source organism: Nocardia sp. NPDC057353 (assembly GCF_042667085.1). Lineage (NCBI taxonomy): Bacteria > Bacillati > Actinomycetota > Actinomycetes > Mycobacteriales > Nocardiaceae > Nocardia > Nocardia sp. NPDC057353. The sequence continues at coordinate 45,338 of NZ_JBHVAK010000052.1, read as the reverse complement.
CCGACGCCGCGCGCGTCGCCGGTCGCGCCGCCGGGAAGCTGCTCGACCGCGCGCGCCGGATCGGGCGCGCCGGATTCGGCGGCACCCCCGCACAACTCGGGCACGAGCACGGGTGGCGCGGGGATCACGGCCGCGGCGGAGAACACCCGACAACGGTAGCCGTCCGGTGCCGGACGGCCGCCGCGGGTTCGAGTGTCTCTGCCGCAAAACACCCGGACATTGATAGTGTTCGGGGAGCGACAACCCAGGTCACCACGGGTCGGGCGACCTGGTGGTCCCCCTCGCGGGGGCGTGGATCGAATGGTCTCGAGGGCTCGCACCGGGTTGAATGGGGTGAGCCAGGGCGTAATCAGGCAGCCGTGACGCGCGGCAGGGACGAGGAGCAATGACCGACACCAACGGAACCGCCGACGCCGGCCGCCCCGCGCCGGTACCGCGCCCGTCCGGCGCGCCCAAGCCCGGCGGCGCCGGGCCCCGTCCCAAGCCGCACGCCGTCAAGCCCGCTCCCGGCCCGGCCGCCCAGCAGCACCCGCACCCCGTCGTCGTCCCGACCGTCAGCGACCCGAGCAAGTGGGGCCGGGTCGACGAGGACGGCACCGCCTGGGTGAAGACCGCCGACGGTGAGCGGCAGATCGGCTCCTGGCAGGCCGGTGACGCCGCCGAGGGGCTGGCGCACTTCGGCCGCCGCTTCGACGACCTGGCCACCGAGGTCGCGCTGCTGGAGGCGCGGCTCGCCGCGGGCGCCGACGCCCGCAAGACCAGGGCCGCCGCCGTCGCGCTGGCCGAGTCGCTGCCGAGTGCCGCCGTCATCGGCGACATCGACGGCCTGGCCGCCCGGCTCGCCGCCATCGCCGAGCACTCCGAGGAGGCGGCCGCGCACGCCCGCGAGGAGAAGGAGCGCGCCCGCCACGAGCACACCGAGCGCAAGGAGGCGCTGGCCGCCGAGGCGGAGAAGATCGCCGCCGAGTCCACCCAGTGGAAGACCGCGGGCGACCGGCTGCGCGAGATCCTGGACGAGTGGAAGACCATCCGCGGCGTCGACCGCAAGGTGGACGACGCGCTGTGGCGCCGCTACTCCAAGGCGCGCGAGTCGTTCAACCGCCGCCGCGGCGCGCACTTCGCCGAGCTCGACCGCGAGCGCGCCACCGCCAAGACGCGCAAGGAGGAGCTGTGCGTCCAGGCCGAGCAGCTCTCCGGCTCCACCGACTGGGTCGGCACCGCCGCCGTCTTCCGCGACCTGCTCACCGAGTGGAAGGCGGCGGGCCGCGCCCCGCGCGAGGCGGATGAGGCGCTGTGGCGCCGGTTCAAGAGCGCGCAGGACGTCTTCTTCGCGGCCCGCAACTCCGCCGCCTCCGAGCGGGACGCGGAGTTCGAGCAGAACGCCACCGCCAAGGAGGAGCTGCTCCGCACGCACGCGCACATCGATCCCGCCAGCGACCTGGAGGGCGCCCGCGCCGCGCTGCGCGACCTGCAGGAGAAGTGGGACGCGCTGGGCAAGGTGCCGCGCGAGCGCATGCAGGACCTGGAGGGCAGGCTGCGCGCCATCGAGAAGAAGGTGCGCGAGGCGGCCGACGCCCAGTGGCGGCGCAGCGACCCGGAGGCCGTCGCCCGCGCCGCGCAGTTCCGCGAGCGGGTGCAGCAGTTCGAGGAGCAGGCGGCCAAGGCGCAGGCCGCGGGGAAGGCCAGGGACGCCGAGCGGGCCCTGGAGCAGGCCAAGCAGTGGCGCGAGTGGGCCGAGGCCGCCGAGGGCGCGGTCAGCAACCGCTGATCGGAGCGTGGCCGCGTCGGGGTCCGGCGCGGCCGCCGCTCAGCTCTCGCCGAAGCGCTTCTTGCGCGCTTCCTCTTCGGCGGCCGCGGCGACGGCCCGGCGCTGCTCCTCGGCGGCGAGGTGCACGGCGGTCCGGCTCCACACCACCTGCACCCAGTGGAAGGTGAGCACGACGGCGGCGATCGCGGCGACGATGAGCCCGATGCCCGGCCCCGCGCCGATGTAGTTGTCCAGCCCCGGCGTCTGCCGGTGCCAGATGGAGAGCATCCCGAAGACGCTGCCGACCGCCGACCCGGCGACCGCGATCCAGGCCAGCGCCCAGCGCCTGGTCATCAGCGCGAACAGCGAGAAGCCGATCCCGAACACCGTCACGAACCAGACGAAGACCCGGGACGGCAGCCCGATGTGCTCGAACCGCGCCGGCTCGGTGAAGAGCAGCACGTCGAAGCCGCGCGCCGACCCGGCGTGCGGTAGCACCAGCGAGAGCAGCAGCGCGAACACCGCGATCGCCACCACCAGCGCCCGGGCGCCGGGGTCGATCTCGCCCGCGACCCTCCGCTCCACGGCGTCGATCTCGGCGCGCATCTGTTCCAGGTTCTCGACGGAATTCACGTCGTCTCCTTCTCGGCCCGGCTCCGCGCCGGGGTCGGCCGGGCCGGTCACGAGCCGCACCCGGTGGCGCAGCCGCTGCTCACCGGCGGTGCCGCGGGCGCGCCGATGCTCGGGAGCCCGAGCCCGACGCCGATGGGTTCGGTCTTGGGGGTGATGCCGCGCTCGTGCGCGTCCCCGGCCCTGGTCCTGCGGTGGGCGGTGATCGGCGAGTCGGCGATCAGGTGGTGCGGGGCGGCCTCGGTCACCGTGACGGTCACCAGGTCACCCGGGCGGATACCATCGCGCTCCGGGCGGCGGTGGCCATCGACGCCCTCCGGGCGGAAGTGCACCAGTCTCCCGTCCCTGGCCCGCCCGCTCATGCGCGCGGTGGCGGCGTTCTTCTTGCCCGCGCCCTCGGCGACCAGCAGCTCCACCTCGGTGCCGACCAGTTCCCGGTTGCCCGCCAGCGAGATCTCCTCCTGCAGCGCGATCAGCCGGTCGTAGCGCGCCTGCACCACGGCCTTGGGCAGCTGGTCGGGCAGCTCCGCGGCCGGGGTGCCTGGCCGCTTGGAGTACTGGAAGGTGTAGGCGCTGGTGAAGCGGGCGCGGCGGACGACCTCGAGGGTCTGCTCGAAGTCCTCCTCGGTCTCGCCGGGGAAGCCGACGATGATGTCGGTGGTGATCGCGGCGTGCGGCATGGCGGCCCGCACCTTCTCGATGATGCCCAGGTAGCGCGCCTGCCGGTAGGAGCGGCGCATGGCCTTGAGCACCCGGTCCGAGCCGGACTGCAGCGGCATGTGCAGTTGCGGACAGATGTTCGGGGTGGCCGCCATGGCCTCGATGACGTCGTCGGTGAACTCGGCCGGGTGCGGCGAGGTGAAGCGCACCCGCTCCAGGCCGTCGATGCCGCCGCAGGCGCGCAACAGCTTGGCGAACGCGCCGCGGTCGCGCGGCTCGCTCGGATCGGCGAAGGAGGCGCCGTAGGCGTTGACGTTCTGCCCGAGCAGCGTCACCTCCAGCACGCCCTGGTCGACCAGCGCCTGCACCTCGGCGAGCACGTCGCCGGGGCGCCGGTCCACCTCTTTGCCGCGCAGCGCGGGGACGATGCAGAAGGTGCAGGTGTTGTTGCAGCCCACCGAGATGGAGACCCAGCCCGCGTAGGCGGACTCCCGCTTGGCGGGCAGCGTCGAGGGGAAGGCCTCCAGCGAGTCCAGGATCTCGACCTGGGCCTCGGCATTGTGCCTGGCCCGCTCCAGCAGCACCGGCAGCGAGCCGATGTTGTGCGTGCCGAAGACCACGTCCACCCAGGGCGCGCGGCGGACCACCGCCTCCCGGTCCTTCTGGGCCAGGCAGCCGCCGACGGCGATCTGCATGCCTGGCCTGCTCGCCTTGGTCGGCGCCAGGTGCCCGAGCGTGCCGTACAGCTTGTTGTCCGCGTTCTCCCGCACCGCGCAGGTGTTGAACACCACCAGGTCGGGCTGTGCCCCCGGCACCGCCCGGACGTAGCCGGCCTCCTCCAGCAGCCCGGAGAGGCGCTCGGAGTCGTGCACGTTCATCTGGCAGCCGAAGGTGCGGACATCATAGGTGCGCATGGCCGTGTGCGGAGCGTCTTCGATGGCATTCATGGACACGCGTCACTGTAGCCCAGCAGGTCGCCGCCACCGGCGACGCCCCCGGGCACCGGTGCGCGGCGAATCGATTTCTCCGGGCGACCGACTCCGGCGACCTTTCGGCACTGCCCGAGGCAGCCGATCAAAAGGGATCAAAAGTAACTATGTTAATTCCGCTTTCGTCTCTGACCAGGTGATGTTACGTCACATTCTGTGCGTTTGGCCTGATAGGACACCATCAGGTTACATATGTATGTCGATTCGGCGCGGCGCGGCGGTGTGTCATGCAAAGCGGGGCAAAATCCGGTTTTGCGCTTAAAGTCTGTGACCATGACCGACGACGCCGCCGCTTCCGCGACCGCAGGAGACGCCAGTACCGGTGCTCCGCCGATGATCTCGATGCGCAAGGTGGACAAGCACTTCGGTGCGCTCCACGTGCTGCGCGACATCAACCTGGAGGTGCCCCGCGGGCAGGTCGTGATCGTGCTCGGGCCATCGGGTTCCGGCAAGTCCACGCTCTGCCGCACGATCAACCGGCTGGAGCCCATCGACTCCGGCGAGATCGCGGTCGACGGCGTGCCGCTGCCCGCGGAGGGCAGGGCGCTGGCCGCGCTGCGCGCCGACGTCGGCATGGTGTTCCAGTCGTTCAACCTGTTCGCGCACAAGACGATCATCGAGAACGTCATGCTCGCGCCGCTCAAGGTGCGCAAGCTGAAGAAGGACGAGGCGCGCAAGCAGGCGCTGGCGCTACTGGAGCGGGTCGGCATCGCCAACCAGGCGGACAAGTACCCCGCGCAGCTCTCCGGCGGCCAGCAGCAGCGCGTCGCGATCGCCCGCGCGCTCGCGATGAACCCCAAGGTCATGCTCTTCGACGAGCCGACCTCGGCGCTCGACCCGGAGATGGTCAACGAGGTGCTCGAGGTGATGGTCTCGCTGGCCAAGGAGGGCATGACCATGCTCGTGGTCACGCACGAGATGGGCTTCGCCCGCCGCGCCGGTGACCGGGTGCTCTTCATGGCGGACGGCCAGGTGGTCGAGGACACGGAGCCGGAGACCTTCTTCACCGCGCCCAAGTCCGACCGCGCCAAGGATTTCCTGGGCAAGATTCTGAGCCACTGAGATAAGAGAGAAGGAAATCGATGAGGATCAACCGCGCGTTGCGCGCCGGAATCGGCGCGGCAGTCCTGGCGCTGACCGTCGCAGGCACGGCCGCCTGCGGTGGCGGCTCCGACCAGTCCGCCGTGCAGAACGCCAAGGACGGCAAGCTCACCATCGGCATCAAGTTCGACCAGCCCGGCCTCGGGCTGCGTAACAAGGACGGCTCCTACAGCGGGTTCGACGTCGAGGTCGCCAAGTACGTCGCGGGCAAGCTCGGGGTGTCGCCGGAGCAGATCACCTTCAAGGAGGCGCCGTCCGCCCAGCGCGAGACGCTGATCGAGAACGGGCAGGTCGACCTGGTCCTCGCCACCTACTCGATCACCGACAAGCGCAAGGAGAAGGTCGACTTCGCGGGCCCCTACTTCGTCGCGGGCCAGTCCCTGCTGGTGAAGGCGGACAACACCGAGATCACCGGGCCGGAGTCGCTGAACGGCGGCAAGAAGCTGTGCTCGGTCAAGGGCTCGACCCCCGCGCAGAACGTCAAGGAGAAGTACGCCAGCGACGTCCAGCTGCAGGAGTACGACACGTACTCGCTCTGCGTCGAGGCGCTGCGCAGCGGCTCGGTCGACGCGGTGACCACCGACGACATCATCCTGGCCGGCTTCGCCGCCCAGTCGCCGGGCCAGCTCAAGGTGGTCGGCAAGCCGTTCACCACGGAGAACTACGGCGTCGGGCTGAAGAAGGGCGACCAGGAGACCAGGGACGCGGTCAACGACGCCATCGAGGCGATGATCGCCGACGGCTCCTGGGCCAACGCGCTGAACCAGACCTTCGGCGCGACCGGGTACCAGATCCCGGCGCCGCCGACGGTCAACCGGTACTGATCCACTCGGCGGGGGCGGCTCGGTCTGCCGGGCCGCCCCCGTCGTGTTCCCCCGCCCATCCTCGATCGCAAGGGACGCGCGCTCGTGTTCGATCTGATCTCGCGGTACGACGAACAGATACTGGACGCCTTCTGGGTGACCATCCAACTGACCCTGCTCTCCTCCGTCGGCGCCCTCGTCCTCGGTACCGTCGTCGCCGCGCTGCGGGTGTCGCCGGTGCCGGTCGCGCGCAGCGTCGGCACCGCCTACGTCACCCTGATCCGCAACACTCCGCTCACGCTGATCATCGTCTTCTGCTCGCTCGGGCTGTACTCCACCATGGGGCTGACGCTCGGCGGCGAGACCCTGAACGCCATCAACTTCCGCTGGGCCATCGTCGGCCTCAGCGTCTACACCGCCGCGTTCGTCTGCGAATCGCTGCGGTCCGGGATCAACACCGTGCCGCTCGGGCAGTCCGAGGCGGGCCGCTCGCTCGGGCTCGGGTTCACCCAGAACCTGCGGCTGATCGTGCTGCCGCAGGCCTTCCGCGCGGTGGTCGCCCCGCTGGGCAGCGTGCTGATCGCACTCACCAAGAACTCCACCATCGCCTCCGCCATCGGCGTCGCCGAGGCTGCCGCGCTGATGGCGACCATGAACGAAACCGAGGCCGACCTGCTGGCGATCGGCGCGATCTTCGCGCTCGGCTTCGTGATCCTGACCCTGCCCACCGGCCTGTTCTTCGGCTGGCTGGCCAAGCGATTCGAGGTGGCCCGATGAGCGCCGCGGCTTCGGTACTGTTCGACGCCCCCGGCCCCAAGGCCAGGCTGCGCAACCACATCGTCACCGCGGTGGTGGTCGTGCTCGTCGCCGCCGGGCTGTGGCTGACGATCTCCGCCTTCGCGGACAAGGGCCAGTTCGCCGCGGACAAGTGGACGCCGTTCCTGGACGCCGCGGTGTGGGAGACCTACCTGCTGCCCGGCCTGCAGGGCACGATCGTGGCCGCGGTGCTCTCCATCGTGCTCGCGCTGGTGCTCGGCATGCTCTTCGGCATCCTGCGGCTCTCCGAGCACCGGCCGGTGCGCTGGTTCGCGAGCGTCGTCGTCGAGGTGTCGCGCGCCATTCCGGTGCTGATCCTGATGATCTTCCTGTTCGCGGTCTTCGCCGAGTACAACCTGTTCGCCTCGGAGGATCTGGCGCTGGCCGCGGTGGTCACCGCGCTCACCATCTACAACGGGTCGGTGATCGCGGAGATCGTGCGGGCGGGCATCAAGTCGCTGCCGCGCGGGCAGACCGAGGCGGCGGTGGCGCTCGGGCTGCGCAAGAACCAGCTCATGCGGTTGATCCTGCTGCCGCAGGCGATCACCGCCATGCTCCCCGCGCTGATCTCGCAGATGGTGGTGGCGCTCAAGGACTCGGCGCTCGGCTACCAGATCACCTACGTCGAGATCGTGCGCTCCGGGCAGCAGCTCGGCTCGGCGGACAGCAATACGATCCCCGCGCTCATGGTGGTCGCGCTCGTCATGATCCTGCTGAACAGCGCCCTCACCTGGGTCGCCACCCAGGTCGAGCGGCGCTTGCGGACCCGCAAGCGCAAGGGTGGCACGGTGCTCGCGGCCGACTCGATCGTCACCGACGCCGCGCCGGGTGTCGACATCACGAAGAAGTAGTCGCCGGTGGCCCGCCCGTCCGGCGGGTCGCATCGGGGCCCGCCCGCACACCGTGCCGGCGGGCCTTCGGCGTGAGCGGCCGTGCAATGGTGCCGCCGAAGGGGCCCGGGTGCGCCACAATCGTGGTGTGCCCGTTCCGGATTCGTCGCCGGTCGGCACCTGGCGGGCGGCCTGGCCCGCGCGTGCCGCAGCGGCGGAACGAGTTCAGTCGTCCCCGGGTTCGGAGCCGCCCGCGTATCCGGCGGCGTCGAGTTCGGCGCGGACCACGGGGAAGGCGACGGAGGCGGGGTAGCCGCGGCGGGCGAGCATGCCGGCGAGGCGGCGGAGCGCGGTGTCGCGGTCGACGCTCGCGGGCAGGCTGCGCAGCTTGCGGCGCACCAGTTCGGCGGCGCGCTCCTGTTCGTCGTCGCCGCTGATGCCGTCGAGCGCGGCGGCGGCGGTCTCCGGTGCGACGCCCTTGCGGCGCAGCTCCTGGGCGAGCGCGGCCCGCCCCTTCCCGGAGTAGGTGTGCCTGGACTGCACCCACTGCTCGGCGAAGGCGGCGTCGTCGACCAGCCCGACCTCGGCGAGCCGGTCGATCGCGACCGCCGTCACCTCGGCGTCGAACCCCTTGGCGGAGAGCCGCTGCCCCAGTTCGGCGCGGCTGCGAGCGCGGACGGCGAGCAGGCGAAGACAGGCTTCCTTCGCCTGCTCGACCGTCCCACCCTGCGGGGCACCCCCCTGCGCCGCGCGGCCGGAGCCGGACGGCGCGGGTTCCTCCCGCCCGGGCCCGGCCGCCACCGGACCCGCCCGCCGACGGCCGGCACCACCGCGGCCGTCCGGCGGAAGATCGCTCCCCCCTGGCGTGTGCTCCAGTTCCCGCAACCGCCGCCGGACCTCGTCCACCGGATCGGGTCCGGCGCGGCGGTTGCGACCCGGCTCAGAAATCGGCGGGCACCTCGGCGCCCTCGGCGGCGGTCACATCGGCGCCGATGCCGAGCTTCTCCTTGATCTTCTTCTCGATCTCGTCGCGCACGTCGATGTTCTCCAGCAGGAACTTCCTGGCGTTCTCCTTGCCCTGGCCCAGCTGGTCGCCCTCGTAGGTGTACCAGGAGCCGGACTTGCGGATGAAGCCGTGCTCGACGCCCATGTCGATGAGCGAGCCCTCCTTGGAGATGCCCTGGCCGTACAGGATGTCGAACTCGGCCTGCTTGAACGGCGGCGAGACCTTGTTCTTCACGACCTTGACGCGGGTGCGGTTGCCCACCGCGTCGCTGCCGTCCTTGAGCGTCTCGATGCGGCGCACGTCGAGCCGGACCGAGGCGTAGAACTTGAGCGCCTTGCCGCCGGTGGTGGTCTCCGGCGAGCCGAACATGACGCCGATCTTCTCGCGCAGCTGGTTGATGAAGATGGCGGTGGTGCCGGAGTTGTTGAGCGCGCTGGTCATCTTGCGCAGCGCCTGGCTCATCAGCCTGGCCTGCAGGCCGACGTGGCTGTCACCCATCTCGCCCTCGATCTCGGCGCGCGGCACGAGGGCGGCGACCGAGTCGATGACGATGATGTCGATGGCGCCGGAGCGCACCAGCATGTCGGCGATCTCCAGCGCCTGCTCACCGGTGTCCGGCTGGGAGACCAGCAGCGCGTCGGTGTCGACGCCGAGCTTCTTCGCGTACTCCGGGTCGAGCGCGTGCTCCGCGTCGATGAAGGCGGCGACGCCGCCCGCGGCCTGGGCATTGGCCACCGCGTGCAGCGCGACCGTCGTCTTACCCGATGACTCCGGGCCGTAGATCTCGACGACCCGGCCGCGCGGCAGCCCGCCGATGCCGAGCGCGACGTCCAGCGCGATGGAGCCGGTCGGGATCACCGAGATGGGCTGCCGCGCCTCCTCGCCGAGCCGCATGACCGCACCCTTGCCGAAGCTCTTCTCGACCTGGGCGAGCGCCAGTTCCAGGGCCTTGTCGCGGTCGTAAGCCTGTGGTGCCATGTCGATCCCCTTCACTCGGGAAGCTGATGTGGTCGGCGCTCCGGCTCAGGCGGAGAAGAAGCGCTTCCTCGTGGTTGGCGCCCACACTAGAGCGCGGCACCGACAAGTTCTGGCGCCCAGCCTAGACGAACAGGTGTTCGAGTCAAGTCGCCCCGCCGACCGGGGAATCACCAGCGGGCGCGCGGCACGTCGAACTCGGCGCAGAGCGCGCGCCAGACCTCGCGGGGGTCGACCCCCGCCTCGATGGCCTGCGCGCCGGTGCGCCCGCCGAGCGCGAGGATCACGTGGTCGGTGAGGAGTGTGTCGCCCCTGGCCACACCGAATTCGGTGTGCAGGAGTTCGGAGAATTCGGTCAACCGCACCGTGCCGAAGATACCGGGGCCGCCGAACGCCCGCGCCGCGCCCGCCCGGCGGGCGAGGTCGGCGCCCGCGTCCGCACCCGGCAACCGTCCGGCGCTCAGCGCACCGCGGCCCGGTCGAGCACACCGTGGCAGATCGCGACCGGGTCGGCGACCTCGGCGATGCCCGCCGCGGCGGCCTCGGCGGCGGCGGTGAAGCCGGGTTCCGCCAGGATCCGCAGCACCGCGGCCCGCACGGCGGCGGCGGTCGACGGCCGGACGATCAGCGAGCTGCCGTGCCTGGCCGCGCGGTTGGCGAGCTCCCACTGGTCGCCGCCGCCGGGGACGGTGACCACCGGGACCCCGGCGAGCAGGCTCTTGGCCAGCAGCCCGTGCCCGCCGCCGCCGACCACCACCGCGGCCTCCCGCAGCAGCACGTCCTGCCTGCCGAGCCCGGCCCGCACCCAGGCGGGCAGCCCGGGCGGCGGGGTGTCCAGCATGGAGACGGCGACCCGCACCCCGGCGCCGTCCAGCGCCTCGACCACGGTCTCCACCATCCCGGCGACCCCGGTGTGCGCGGTGGAGGGCGCGACCACGACCAGCGGCTCGGTGCCGGGCGGCGGCGCCAGCACGGCGTCGGTCGGCTCCCAGAGCAGCGGCCCGACCACGTGCGCGTGCGCAGGCCAGTCCGGCCGCGGCACCTCGAGCGCGGGCAGGGTGGCGATCAGCCGGGCGGCGGGGCCGGGATCCGCTGCGGGCAGCCCGACCCCGGCGCGGGCCGCGGCGCGCTGCCGGTGCCCGGCCCTGATGTCGCGGGCGGTGAGCGCGCGCAGCACCGCGTCCCTGGCCCGGCCGCGCACCCCGGTGCCGGGCGCGAGCCCGCTGCCGATCGGCGGCAGCCCCGCCGACGGCAGGTAGAGCGGGTGCGGCGAGAGCTCGACCCACGGCACGCCGAGCCGCTCGGCGGCCATCCCGCCGCCCGCGGTGAGCACGTCGGAGACGACCAGGTCGGGGTGCATGCCGCGGAGGTCGGGCAGGAGCTCGGTGGAGATGTGCGCGGCGCGCTCGTGGATCCGCCTGCCCGCGTCGGCGTCGTCGTCGACGGCGCGCGGCGCCAGCCCCCGGAGCAGCCGCGCCGTGATCCCCGCGGCCGCGGCGGTGTCGAACCAGCGCGGGCCGGTGAAGAGCACCGGCTCGTCGCCCGCGGCGCGGAGCCGGGCGCACAGGGCCAGCGCGGGGAAGGCATGTCCCGGGTCGGGTCCGGCCACGACGGCTACGCGCATCCGCCCACCCTGCCACACGGCCCGTTCCTGGTCAGTCGCGGAAGTGGTAGAGCGTGAAGCCGACCGCCCGCGCGGCCGGGAAGTCGGCGCGCGGCCCGGTCCCCTGCTCGACGATCTCGGCGACCTGCTCGGCCACCGGCCGCCCCGGCGCGAGCACCTCCAGGTAGCGCCGGTGCGCGGCGAGCGAGGCGTGCGCCCGGGGAATGACCTCGGTGACGTCGACCGCGTGGTCGCCACCGGGTTCGTAGACGGCGGCCCAGCGCGCGGTCCACGGCGGCAGCTCGGCGAGTTCGGGGAAGATCCACTCGTTGCCCGCGTCGGCGATGGCGTCCAGCGCCGCGCGGCCGGTGGCCCTGTGGTCGGCACTGTTCGGGTAGCCGGGTGCCCAGACCGGGCCGAAGTGCATGAGCACCACCAGCTCGGGGCGGTGCCTGCGGAGCGCGGCGGCCAGGTCGCGGCGGAGCGCGAGGCTCTCCTCGATCCGGCCGTCGGGGTAGCCGAGGAACTCCACCTCGCGCACCCCGACCTCGGCGGCCGCGGCCCGCTCCTCGCGCTCGCGCAGCGGCCCGGCCTCGGCGGGCGGCACCCCGGCCATCCCGGCCTCGCCGCTGGTGACCAGCAGGTACCTGACGTCCTTGCCCTGCCCGGTCCACCGGGCGACGGCGGCGGCCGCCCCGTACTCGATGTCGTCGGGGTGGGCCGCGATCACCAGGCCGCGCTGCCAGTCCTCCGGAACCTGCCGCATACCGCCGAAGCTACAGCTTGCTGATCGTGTTGTCGCTCTTGTCGGTCACCGCCCGGTACAGCAGGTACAGCCCGCCGACGATCACGCCGAGCACCAGCAGCGGGAACAGCCCCTCCAGCAGCGCCCCGATGATCGCGACCGCGATCCACACCAGCGCCACCACTCCGATGATCTTCCACACCATTGCTTTTCGTCTCCTTCGGCTCGTCCTGCTTCGAGCATGGCAGCCGAACGGCGATGAAACAGCAGGTGAAAGCTGATATCAGGGTAGATTTCGGGGTTGCCACCGAGCGGGCCCGCAGCCCGCTCCGCACGTACCCTGACGGGGTGGCCATCTCGCGTCGACAGTTCGGGCGGTTCGGCGGCACCGCCCTGGTAGCGGTGCTGGCGGGCACGGCGGCGGCGAGCAGTGCCCGATTCCCGGCGCCGCGCTGGCTCGGCGACCCCTTCTCGCTCGGCGTCGCCTCCGGCGATCCGACGCCGGACGGCTTCGTGCTCTGGACCAGGCTCGCCCCCGACCCCACCGCCCCCGACGGCCTGGCGGGGATGCCGCTGGCCCCGGTCAGCGTGGACTACGAGGTGGCGCACGACGAGCAGTTCCGCACCGTCGTCGCCCGCGGCACGGCGGTGGCGAGCCGCGACCTCGGGCACAGCGTGCACCCCGAGATCAGCGGGCTGGAGCCGGACCGCTGGTACTACTACCGCTTCCGCGCGGGCTCGGCGCTCTCCCCCGTCGGCCGCACCCGCACCGCGCCCGCGCTCGGGCAGCGGCTGGCCCGGATGCGCTTCGCCTTCGCCTCCTGCCAGTCCTGGACCTCCGGCTACTTCACCGCCTACGACCACATGAGCCGGGAGGAGCTGGACCTGGTCGTGCACCTCGGCGACTACATCTACGAGATGGGGTGGCTGCGCGGCCGGGTCGGGCACGAGGTCTGGGAGCCGCAGTTCGAGGGCGAGGCGGTGGACCTGCGCGGCTACCGGCTGCGGTACGCGCAGGCCAAGGCGGAGGCGCCGCTGCGCGCCGCGCACGCGGCGTTCCCCTGGCTGGTCACCATGGACGACCACGAGGTGGACAACAACTGGGCGGGCGACGCGCCCGGCCTCGGCGTCACCGTGCAGCGGCTGCGGCCGCTCTTCCTGCGGCGCAGGGCCGCCGCCTTCCAGGCCATGTACGAGCACCAGCCGCTGCGGCTGGCGCAGCTGCCGGACGGCCCGTCCATGCTGCTGCACCGGCGCTACCGCTTCGGCGACCTCGCCGACTTCACCATGCTCGACACCAGGCAGTACCGCACCGCGCAGGCCTGCGGCGACGGCAACGTGGTGGTCGGCTGCGACGAGCGCGCGAACCCGGAGCGCACCATCCTCGGCGCCGGGCAGCGGGAGTGGCTGCTGGACGGGCTGGCGAACTCGCCCGCGCGCTGGCAGGTGCTCGGCAACCAGGTCGGGATGAGCCGCACCGACATGGACACCGGCCCCGGTGTCGCGATGCCGACCGACCCGTGGGACGGCTACCTCGCCGACCGGGCCGCCGTGCTCGGCGCCGCCGAGCGGCTGGGCGGGCGGAACATGGTGGTGATCACCGGCGACCGGCACGAGAACCACGCCGCCGACCTGCGCCGCGACCACGGCGACCCGGACTCGCCGGTGGTGTCGGCCGAGTTCACCGGCACCTCGATCACCAGCGGCGGCGACGGCGCCGACCTCACCCCGCGCGGGCGCACCATGCTGGACGCCAACCCGGACATCAAGTTCTTCAACGGGCAGCGCGGCTACGTCCGGGTCGAGCTCGACCACGAGCTGTGGCGCACCGACTTCCGGGTGCTGCCGTACGTGCGCAGGCGCGGCGCGCCGATCGAGACCAGGGCCGCGTACGTGGTGGAGAACGGCGTGCCCGGCGTGCGCGAGGCCTGGCGGCCGGACCCGCCGGGCACGGCGGACGCGGGCGGGCGGCCGGGCAGCGCCGAGGCGGCGGCACCCCGCTGATCAGAGCGGCAGCTCCGGCCACCACTGCCGGTACAGGTCGTCGCCGGTGTGGAAGTCCCAGTTGGCGTCGATGACCACCCAGGCGCGGGCCGGGTCGTCGAACTTGACCGTCAGCATGCCGGTGTTGGCGCCCGGGTAGTGGCTCCAGCGCACCCGGCCGGTGCCGGACGGGCGGGTCCACGGCTCCTCGCGCGTGGTGGCGTTCTCGATATTGGTGGTGAAGTCGGAGTCCCGGCGCGGGTCGCCGAGGCGGTAGGACCAGACGTAGTACTTCACGCCGTCGTCCTGCGCGCACTCCAGCGCCGGGGCGCCGCCGTTGTTCAGCACGTTCATGCTGGTGCAGCGGGCGCCGCGGTAGCCGGTGGCGCCGGGGTCGGGCGGGAGGAGGCCGGGGAAGAGGGCGACGAGTTCGGCGTCGCGGCCCCAGGCGGGGTTGGTCGGGCGGGTCGTCGCGGTGGGGGTCGTCGTCGGCGGTGGGGCGGTGGTGGTCGCGCTGGTGGCGGTGGGTTCGGCCGGGGTGCCGATGCCGGTGACGGTCGACGGGGCCACGGCGAGGGTGACGGCGGTGCCGGCCGCGAGCACCGCCGCGATCGCCGCCGCCGCGCGGAACCAGGTGCTCGCCAGGACGTTCTTCCGCTGGTGCGGGCCGCCGACCGCGGGGCGGGGGCCGGAATGCTGCGCCGCTCCCCCACCGAACGGCGCGACCGCTCGCGGTCCGGGCCCGGCCGGTGGCGGACCCGAACTGCCGGGGAGCGTGCCGGTCGGCTGCGGACGGAGCAGGGTGGGGTCGCTGGGGGCGGGTCCGCCAGGAAGCAGCTGTGCGCCCGCGAGCGGCGAGACCGCCTGCGAGAGCACGGCGTCGAGCGCGGCGCCCGCGGCGGCGGCGAGCGAGCGGCAGTCGGGGAAGCGCTGCTCGCGGTCCTTCGCCATGGCGGTGGCGAGCACCGCGTCCAGCCCGACCGGGAGCCCTGGCACCACCGCGGAGGGGCGCGGCGGCGGCTCCATGAGGTGCGCGCCGAGCACGGCGGCGGGGGTGCTGCGGGCGAACGGCAGCGCGCCGGTGAGCATCTGGTACAGCGTGGCGCCGAGCGCGTAGATGTCGGCGCGGTGGTCGAGCGGTTCGCCCCGGATCTGCTCCGGCGCCACGTACCCGAGCGTGGCGATCAGCGCCCCCGCCTCGGTGAGCCCGCTGTCGTCGGTGCGGCTGCGCGCGATCCCGAAGTCGGTGACGAAGACGTGGTCCGCCCCGTCGTCGTCGGCGACCAGCAGGTTGGCGGGTTTTACGTCGCGGTGCAGCAACCCGCGGCGGTGCGCGGAGTCGAGCCCGGCGGCGGCCTGGGTGAGGATCTGCACCGCGCGCCGCGGGTCGAGCCTGCCGCCCGCGGCGCGGATGAGCTCGGCGACGTCCGGCCCGGCGACGTAGCGCATGGACATCCAGAGCAGGTCGTCCTCGGCGCCGCGGTCGTAGATCTCCACGATGTTCGGGTGGTCGAGCTGCACCGCCAGCTCCGCCTCGCGCCGGAACCTGGCCCGGAACTCACGATCGGCGCCCGCCACCGGGTCGAGCACCTTGAGCGCCACCGAGCGCGGCAGCCGCGGGTGCCTGGCCAGGTAGACGGTGCCCATGCCGCCGGCGCCGAGCCTGCGTTCGATGCGGTGGCCTGCGAAAACCGTGCCCGGGGTCAGCGTCATGGGGCGGATCTCCTCAGAGCGGGGCGCCGGCGAACCAGCGGTCGTAGACGTCCCGGCCGCCGCGGCCGCCGGAGGCGCCGACGGTGCAGAAGTTGCGGCTCGGGTCGTCGAAGGCGATGTCCAGCAGGCCGGAGCCCGACATGCTGTCGGTGGCGTAGCGGACGCTGCCGCTGCCGCTCGGCCTGGTCCAGCGCTCCTCGCGCGGGTCGGCGTAGCCGACGGTCTCCCTGGTGTAGGTGACCGGTCCGCGGTCGGGGTCGCAGCGGATATTGACGTAGATGCCGTCGTCGGTGGCGGGCGGGCAGTGCAGCCAGGCGCCGCGGTCGTCGTTCAGCGCGCAGCGCATGCCGAGGTAGCCGGTGCCCAGCGGGTCGGCCGGGACCAGGCCGGGGAAGGCGGCAGCGATGTAGGCGGCAGTGCCCCACGCGGAGGTGGCCGGGGGCGCCGAGGTGGTGGGCGGGCGGGTGGTCGGCGTGGTGGTCGATCGCGCGGTGGTCGGCGTGGCGGGGGCCGCGGTGCCGGTGAGGTCGGCGCGGTTCAGGACCACGAGTGTGGTCGCGGCCAGGACGCCGAGCACCGCGAGGACGCCCGCGACCACGGGCACCATGCTTCGCCGGGCGGGCGCGGCACCGGGAGCCCGGTTCGGCCCGCCGGCGAAGGCCGCCTGGCTACCGGGCAGCGGCGGGCCCCCCGGGGCGACCACACCGGGATGGTTCGGAGCGCCGCTCGCAGCAAGACCCGGTGCGCCGCTCCGCGATCCCGCGGCAGCGTGACCGTGCGCGGCGGGGTAGGCCGAGGCGACCGCGGCGCCGCCTGCGACCGGTGAACCGGCACCGCCGGTCGGCCCCGCAGCCCCGCCGGAGCCCGCGGGACCGCTTCCCTCCCCCGCGCCGCCGAGCGCGGCGAGCGCCGCATCGGCCAGCGCCCCGCAGCTCGCGTACCGCTCGTCCGGCTCCTTCGCCATCGCCGTCGCGATCACCCCGTCCAGCGCGGCGGGCAGCGCGGGGTTCAGCGCGGAGACCGCGGGCGGCGGCTCGAAGAGGTGCGCCGCCATGGCGGCGGCGGGCTGCCGCGACCCGAACGGCTTGCCCCCGGTGAGCAGCTCGAAGAGCGTGCAGCCGAGCGAGTAGACATCGGCGCGCCGGTCCACCTGCCCGCCGGTGAGCAGCTCCGGCGCGGCGTAGGCGAAGGTGGCGAGCACCGACCCGGTGACGGTCAGCGAGGTCGGCGCGTCGAGCGGCCTGGCGATGCCGAAGTCGGTGAGCCGGACGACGTCGTTCCCCTCGTCGTCGACGGCGACCATGATGTTGGCCGGTTTGACGTCCCGGTGCAGCAGCTCGTGCCGGTGCGCGGCGTCCAGCCCGCGCGCGGCGGCCGCGACGATCCGCACGGCGCGCGCGGGCGGCAGCTCGGCGGGGCCGCGCCGGATCAGCTCGGCGGCGTCCACCCCGTCCACGTACCGCATGGCGATCCAGAGCGTCTCGCCCTCCGCGCCCCGGTCGTAGACGGCGACCACGTTGGGGTGTTCCAGCCGGGCGGCCAGATCGGCCTCGCGTTCGAACCTGGCCCGGAACTCGCGGTCGGCGCCGAGCCCGGGATCGAGCACCTTCAGCGCGTCCCGCCGCGGCAGCCGCGGATGCTGGGCGAGGTACACCGCCCCCATCCCGCCCGCCCCCAACTTGCCCAGAATGCGGTAACCGGCGAATACCTCGCCAGGGCGCAGCACCACGACACGACCTCCTCCCCAGCGGAGGATACCGACTCCGGGCCGCGCGGCGGTGTCAGGAGCGCGCGGGGTGCGCGGCCCGGTAGGCCGCGACCACCTCGTCCGGCACCCGGCCGCGCGAGGAGATGTCGAATCCGTTGTCCCTGGCCCAGCGGCGGACGGCGGTGGCGTCCTCACCGGACCTGCCGGTGGCGCCCTGCTCCCCGGCCCGCCTGCGCCTGCCGCCGACCCGGCGGGCGTGCCGCACCCACTCCTCGACCTCGGCGCGCAGGCGCTCGGCGTTCGCCGTCGACAGGTCGATCTCGTAGGTGACTCCGTCGAGGCCGAACACGATGGTCTCGTCGGCCGCCGACTCCCCGTCGAAATCGTCGACCGTCGTCACGACCACCCGCTGCGCCATAGTTTCCCTGTCCTTCTACCAGAACCGTTCGGAGACAGCACATTACACACCCTCCCCGGCAAATGCCCGGCAGCGACGCGGCTTCCGCGCGTCGCCGAGCGTCGGGACATCACCCCCCGGTGGCCGAAATGGTACCGCCCGAGGCGCTTTCGCGACCGGTCCGCCCCGGCGCCGGAAGCAGGCGCCTGCACACCGGGACGGGGTCAGCGGCCGTGCGGCGGGAGCGGGGCGCGGGCGTCGTCGGCGAGCTCGGTGAGCGCCTGCGCCCAGCCGTCGAGGCGGTCCGCGGCGTGCCTGAGGTCGGCGACGATGAGGTCGAAGTTGTAGTGCACGACACCGGTTTCCGGGACGGCCAGCAACCCGCCCGCGGCGGCGACCAGCTGCTCGTACTCGGCCACCCCGGCGTCCAGCCTGGCGACCGCGGCGCGGACCGTTTCGCGCAGCGAGCCCGCGGTGGCGGGGTTGGCCTGGCCGATGGCGTCAGCGGCCTGCTCCATGGCCTGCACGTCGGTGATCAGGGCGGCGAGCGCGGCGGCGCCGGAGCCCGCGGTCTCGCGCAGGTCGGCGAGCTCGTCCAGGGGGAGCCTGCCGGTGCGGGCGATCTGGGTGACGAGGGCGTGCAGCGCCCGCTCGGCCCGGTCCAGCCTGGCGGCCGCGGTGCGGGCGGCGGAGCGCAGCGGCGGTAGCTTGCGCGGCTGGTAGGCGGCCTGCGGCAGCGGGAGCTGCCGGAGCCGGAGGTAGCGCCGCGCGCTGATCGCGCCGCCGGTGACCAGCGCGACCGCGCCGCCGCCGAGCACGACCACGGCCCAGACCGGCGCGGAGAGCACGACCAGCCCGACGGCGCCGACGGTGGTGAGCCCGCCCGCGGTGCCGAGCCGCAGGCTGGTGCGCCGGGCCCGGCGGCGCCTGCGCAGTTCGCGTTCCCGCGGGTCGGCCCAGCGCCGCACCGCCACCAGCGCGTGCTCCCCGATGTCCCGCAGCGTCGCCGCCGCGGGCGCCGGGACGTGCTGCGCGGTGGCGGGTTTCACGCGGCCGAGCCACGTCCCCGGCTCGGGCTGCTGGCGGCTCATCGGACGGGCCTCCCCTTCTCGTTCCACGGCGCGGGCGGGGCCTGCGCACTCACTGCTGGGCGGTCTGCCCCTTGTTCAGGTCGGCCTGCTGCACGGCCGGGTTCGGCTGCGGCTGGCCCTGGCCGACGGCGGGGGCGGCGCCGCCGGCGGGCAGCGCGTCGCCGCGCATGGAGGCGCGGATCTGCTCCAGCTTGCTGTGCCCGGCCATCTGCACGCTGGCCTGCTGCACCTCGAGCATCCGGCCCTGCACCGAGTTCTGCGCGAGCTCGGCGGCGCCGAGCGCGTTGGCGTAGCGGCGCTCGATCTTCTCCCGCACGGCGTCCAGGCTCGGCGTGCTGCCCGGCGCGGAGAGCGTGGAGTCCATCTGCTGCAGCGAGGCCGAGACCTGCTCCTGCATCTTGGCCTGCTCCAGCTGGCTGAGCAGCTTGGTGCGCTCGGCGACCTTCTGCTGCAGCAGCATGGCGTTCTGCTCGACCGCCTTCTTGGCCTGCGCGGCCGCCTGCAGCGACTGGTCGTGCAGCACCTTGAGGTCCTCCACCGACTGCTCGGCGGTGACCAGCTGGGCGGCGAACGCCTCGGCGGCGTTGGTGTACTGCACGCCCTTCTCGGTGTCGCCCGCGGCGATGGCCTGGTCGGCGAGGAGAACCGCCTGCCGCGCATTGGCGTTCAGCTTCTCGACCTCGTCGAGCTGCCGGTTCAGCTTCATCTCCAGCTGGCGCTGGTTGCCGATCACCGATGCGGCCTGCTGCGAGAGCGCCTGGTGCTGCCGCTGGGCCTCCTCGATCGCCTGCTGAATCTGGACCTTGGGGTCGGCGTGCTCCTCGATCTTGGAGTCGAAGAGCGCCATCAGGTACTTCCAGGCCTTCGCGAACGGATTAGCCATCGGTTGATCCCGCCTCCATCTGACGCGCCACGTCGCGACGCGGCTGCGGTGCGCGACCGTCACGCACCCGTTGTCGGTTTCTATCCTCCACCATGTGCCGCCCGGATCCACCGAGGCCGGGCCCCCCGAATCTAGTCGCTGGGCGCTCCCGCGCGCAGCGTGCGCCGCCGGTCACCAGCTGTGCACCAGCGCGCGGGTCTCGCCGCGTGGGGCCGGGATCACGATCCTGGTCTCGACCGGGAGCGGGCGGCCCGCGCCCGGCGTCACCACCACGCTGCCCGGCACGATCGCGCCCGCATCCGACACCTCGCCCGCGGCGGGCGCGCCGACCGCGTCCGGGCCGGTGCCGATCCCGGCCGGAACCGGAACCGCCTCGTCCGACCCGATCGGTTCCCGCGTCACCCGCTCCGCCGCCGCGGGCCCGTCGACCGGTACCGCGGTTGCGGCGGACATGGCTCCCGCCGAGGCGGCCGCGGCCGCCTCGGTACCGCGCTCCCCGGCGTCGCCGACGCCCGCGGGCTCGCGGCTCCGGTCGGCCTCGTGGCCCGCTGCACCCCGCTCGGCGGCGGGGGCACCGGAGAGCACCGGCTCCAGCGGCCCGAAGCCGTCGGCATCGGCCATGATCGTGCTCACATCCCAGAGCACCCGGGAGAGCGGCACGTCCAGCGCCGAGCAGATGGCGGCCAGCAGTTCGCTGGAGGCCTCCTTGCGCCCGCGCTCCACCTCGGAGAGGTAGCCGAGGCTGACCCGGGCCGAGGTGGAGACTTCGCGCAGGGTGCGGTGCTGCGCGAGCCGCGCACGCCGCAGACTGTCCCCGATGGCCTCTCGCAGCAGCGTCATCTCGCACTCCTCTTCCTCGCACCCCGACCGCCACCTCCCCCGCGCGGCTCGCGGAGCCGGTGGCGGCGCGGCCGGACCTCCGGCGCACATCGTTCACAGGCACAACGCGCCGCGGGGCCGATCGGTTCCCGCGCCCGCTCCGGGTTCACCCGGATTTCGCAGGTCGGATCCGCCGGGGTTCTCCCGGGTCACCACCGCTTTCCCGGCCCCGGCGTCAGGGCCGTTCGGCGGCGAGCACCGTGCGCAGCAACTCGTCGACCGCCGCGCGCGCCGCACCGATTCTGATGGTCCACCGGTCACCGTCGAGTTTCAACCGCTGGGTGGCGGTGTGCCCGGGCCCGGCGACGGCGAGGAAGACGGTGCCGACCGGCTGCCCGCCCTGCGGGTCCGGCCCGGCCACCCCGGTCAGCCCGACGCCCCAGTCCGCGCCGCAGCGGGTGCGGGCGCCGACCGCGAGCTGCTCGGCGGTGCCTGCGGCGACCGGTCCGAGCCCGGCCAGCAGCTCGGCGTCGACGCCGGCCAGGGTGTGCTTGAGGTCGGTGGCGTAGACCACGAGCCCGCCGCGCAGCACGGTGCTCGCGCCGGGCACCCCGGCGAGCGCGGCGGTGAAGAGCCCGGCGGTCAGCGACTCGGCGGCGGCGACGGTCTGCCCGGCGCCGCGCAGCGCGGCCACCAGCTCGACTGCCCCGGTATCCGCCAGCGGATCGGCGGTCACGACTCCTTCGCCCGCCCCGGCCCGGCGAACCAGACCCGCACCGCCTGACCCACGTAGTCCAGCCCGGTCGCGACGGTGAGCAGCACCGCGAGGTACATCAGCGCCATCCCGGCGGTCTCGAAGCCGCCACTGAGCGGCAGCAGCAGCACGCCGATGGCCAGCGTCTGCACCAGCGTCTTGAGCTTGCCGCCGCGCCCGGCCGGGATCACCCCGCGCCGGACCACGACCAGCCGCAGCAGCGTGATGCCGAGTTCCCTGGCGCAGATCACGATGGTGATCCACCAGGCCAGGTCGCCGAGGACGGAGAGGCCGATGAGCGCGGCGCCGACCAGCGCCTTGTCCGCGATCGGGTCGGCGAGCTTGCCGAAGTCGGTGACCAGGCCGTACTTGCGGGCCAGCTGCCCGTCGAAGCGGTCGGTGATGGCGGCGACCGCGAAGAGCACGGTGGCGCCGACCCGCCAGGCGGGGTCGTGGCCGTCCGCGGCGAAGAGCGCGAGCACGAACAGCGGGACGATCGCGAGCCGCGCCATGGTGAGGATGTTCGCGATGTTCATCAGCGGCACGGCGGGCTCGTGCGGCAGGTGGCCGTCCTGCGGCGCGCGCTGGTAGGCGGGGCCGACGACGGGGCCGCTCCACCCCCGGTCGATCTCCTCGGGCTGCGCGCTCACGACGGCCTCCGGCCCGCGGATCGCACGCGGCGATACCGGGAGCGGACGAATCGGATGCGCGGCACAGCCTCAGCCTATCGGTAACCGCCCCCGCTACTGTTCACCCCATGACTTCTCGGGCACCACTCGGTGGCTCCACCAGCGACGCGAACACCGTCGCGCCCTCGGGCGCGCCCGCTTCCGCCGTGGTCGTGCGCCGAGCCCGCACCGCGGACGTGCCTGCGATCAAGGAGCTGATCGACGTCTACGCGGGCCGCATCCTGCTGGAGAAGAACCTGGTGACGCTGTACGAGGCGGTCCAGGAGTTCTGGGTGGCGGAGCTGGACGGGCGGCTGGTCGGCTGCGGCGCGCTGCACGTGCTCTGGGCGGACCTCGGCGAGGTGCGCACGGTGGCGGTGCACCCGAGCGTCAAGGGGCACGGTGTGGGCAAGCTCATCGTGCGCCGGTTGGTCGAGGTGGCGCGGGAGCTGGGGCTGCGGCGGGTGTTCGTGCTCACCTTCGAGGTGCCGTTCTTCGCGGGGCACGGGTTCGTGGAGATCCACGGGACGCCGGTGACGGCCGAGGTGTACGCGGAGATGTGCCGGTCGTACGACACCGGTGTCGCGGAGTTCCTCGACCTCAGCTACGTGAAGCCGAACACGCTCGGCAATACTCGGATGCTGCTGACCCTGGATTGAGAGGAACCCTGCCGTGCCGACCTTCGCCGTGCACTACACCTACTCCGATGCCACCGTGCCAGGGCGCGATGTGCATCGCGCGGAGCATCGGAACTGGTTGGGGGCGCTGGTCGACGCCGGGACGCTGCTGACCAGTGGGCCGTACCCGGATGGGTCCGGGGCGCTGCTGCTCTTCCGGGTCGACAGCGAAGGGGAGCTGCGGGATCTGCTCGAGCGGGATCCGTTCGCGCGCGAGGAGCTGATCGACGCGGTGCGCGTCGTGGAGTGGTTGCCGGTGCTCGGGGCGTTCTCGGAGTAGAGGTAGCGCCCGCTCGACTGCCCGGGAGGGCCGGGTGTTGGATCCGGCCCCCGCCGGAACCTACTTCGGCTGTTCCACGGACTCCGGGGCCTCGGTCCGCGGCTTGGCGGAGCCGCGGGTGCGGATGAGGCTGGCCACGGTGGCGATCACCAGGATGCCGAGGATCACCGAGAGCGAGAGCGGGGTCGAGATCTCGGGGACCGCGACGTGCTCGCCGCCGTTGATGAAGCTCAGCGTGTTCTCGTGCAGCGCGTGCAGCACCAGCTTGACGCCGATGAACGCCAGGATGGCGGCCAGGCCGTAGGAGAGGTAGACGAGGCGGTCCAGCAGGCCGCCGATCAGGAAGTAGAGCTGGCGCAGCCCCATGAGCGCGAAGGCGTTCGCGGTGAAGACCAGGTACGGCTGCTCGGTGAGGCCGTAGATCGCCGGGATGGAGTCGAGCGCGAAGAGCAGGTCGGCGAAGCCGATGGCGAGCAGCGCCAGCAGCATCGGGGTGACCACCCGCTTGCCGTCGATCCGGGCGATCAGCTTGTCACCGTGGTACTCGTCGGTGGTCGGCACCACCTTCTTGGTGAGCCGGACGATCATCGAGTCGCGCTTCTCCTCGACCTCCACCTCGTGCCCGCTGTCCTTGAGCAGCTTGGCGGCGGTGTAGATGAGGAAGGCGCCGAACAGGTAGAACACCCAGCTGAACGCGCTGATCGCGGCCGCGCCGACGGCGATGAAGCCGCCGCGCATGACCAGCGCGAGCACGATGCCGATGAGCAGCACCTTCTGCTGGTACTTCCGTGGCACCGCGAAGGTGCTCATGATGATCAGGAAGACGAACAGGTTGTCCACCGAGAGCGCCTTCTCGGTGACGAAGCCCGCGTAGTACTCCCCGGCGTAGGTGCCGCCCCACTGCCAGGCGACGACGCCGCCGAAGAGCAGCGCGATGCCGATGTAGAAGGCGGACCAGAAGCCCGACTCCTTGAAGGTCGGCTCGTGCGGCGTGCGTACGTGCGCGAAGAAGTCGAAGACGAACAATCCCAGGATCACCACGATGGTGATCGCCCAAACGAGTCCGGTCACCTGCATGCGCGGGTCCTGTCGACGGCTTCAGTCATGGCACCCAGCATGCCCGAATTGTCCGAGGTTTGCCGCACCGGGGCTGAACCGGGTGGTTCGTCACAGTGGACGGTACACCTCAGTCCGGGTCGGCGGGCTCCGGATCGCCGCCGCGGATCGCCAGCAGCACCCCGTCCAGCTCGTCCGGCTTGATCAGCACGTCCCTGGCCTTGGAGCCCTCGCTGGGCCCGACGACGCCGCGGGTCTCCATGAGGTCCATCAGCCTGCCCGCCTTGGCGAAGCCGACCCGCAGCTTGCGCTGCAGCATGGAGGTGGAGCCGAACTGCGAGGTCACCACCAGCTCCACCGCCTGCAGCAGCACGTCGAGGTCGTCGCCGATATCCGGGTCGACCTCCTTCTTCTCGCCCGCCTTCGCCGCGGTGACGCCCTCGGTGTACTCCGGCGCGGCCTGGTTCTTGGTGAACTCGACGACGCCGTAGATCTCCTCGTCGGAGATGTAGGCGCCCTGCAGCCGGGTGGGCTTGCCCGCGCCCATCGGCAGGAAGAGCCCGTCGCCCATGCCGATCAGCTTCTCCGCGCCGGGCTGGTCCAGGATGACGCGCGAGTCGGTGAGCGAGGAGGTGGCGAAGGCGAGCCGGGAGGGGACATTGGTCTTGATCAGGCCGGTGACCACGTCCACCGAGGGCCGCTGGGTGGCCAGCACCAGGTGGATGCCCGCGGCGCGGGCCTTCTGGGTGATCCGGACGATGGCGTCCTCGACGTCGCGCGGTGCGGTCATCATGAGGTCGGCGAGCTCGTCCACGATGGCCAGGATGTACGGGTACGGCCGGTACACCCGCTCGCTGCCGAGCGGGGCGGTGATCGCGCCGGACTTCACCTTGCGGTTGAAGTCGTCGATGTGCCTGACCTTGCTGGCCTGCATGTCCTGGTAGCGCTGCTCCATCTCCTCGACCAGCCAGGCCAGCGCGGCGGCGGCCTTCTTGGGCTGGGTGATGATCGGCGTGATCAGGTGCGGGATGCCCTCGTAGGGGGTGAGCTCGACCATCTTGGGGTCGATCAGGATGAGCCGCACCTCCTCCGGCGTGGCCCGCTGCAGCAGCGAGACCAGCATGGAGTTCACGAAGCTCGACTTGCCGGAGCCGGTGGAGCCCGCGACCAGCAGGTGCGGCATCTTGGCGAGGTTCGCCGAGACGAACTCGCCCTCGATGTTCTTGCCGAGCCCGATCACCAGCGGGTGGTGGTCGTTGCGGGTGGAGCCCGCCTTGAGCACATCGGCCAGCCGGACCAGCTCGCGGTCCGAGTTCGGCACCTCGATGCCGACCGCGGACTTGCCCGGGATCGGCGCGAGCAGCCGGACGTTCTCGGTGGCGACGGCGTAGGCGATGTTCCTGGCCAGCGCGGTGATCTTCTCGACCTTCACGCCGGGGCCGAGCTCCACCTCGTACCGGGTGACGGTCGGGCCGCGGACGAAGCCGGTGACCGCCGCGTCGATCTTGAACTGCACCAGCACCTCGGTGATCGCCTCGATCATCGACTCGTTGGCGGCGCTCCGCTTCTTCGGCGGCTCACCGTCGGTGAGCAGGGACAGCGGGGGCAGCACGTAGTCGCCCTCGATCACCCGGTCGGTGACGAACTCCGGCTCCGGTGGGGGCGGCGGGGTCTGATCGACCGGCGTCGGCACCGGACGCTTGCGCGCGGGCTTCGGGGCGGGCTCCGGCTCCGGGTCGAGCGGCAGCTCCAGCGGCTTGGCATCGCGCAGCGGGGGCTCGCCGATGAGCTCGGTGGGCGAGTCGGAGCCGGGGAACTCGTCGGTCGGGTAGTTCTCCGCCGGGGTGCCGCGGCGCCTGCGGCGCGGGCGGGCGGGCGGGTCGTCGTAGCCGGGCGGGTCGAGCGTGCCGTAGCCGGCGTCGAAGGGGTGCGCGGCGTCGTAGTCGGCGTACTCGTCGCCGCCGGACTGGGTGCCGAAGTACCGGCGCAGCACCTCGGGCACCTCGCGCACCGTGACGCCGGTCAGCAGCAGCACGCCGAAGGCGATGCAGAGCACCAGGATCGGGGTGGCCAGCCAGGCGGTGAGCCCCTGGCCGAGCGGGCCGCCCGCCACGAAGCCGAGGAACCCCGCGGCGCGGGAGCGGCCGTGCGCGTCGGTGGGGGCGCCCGCCGCGAGGTGCCAGAGGCCGAGGAAGGGCAGCCCGACCATGAGCCCGCCGAGCAGGAGGCGGGGGCGGATCTCCGGCCGCGGCTCGGTGCGCATGAGGATCACCGCGACGGCCGCCGCGGCGAACGGGACCGCGGCGGAGGCCGAGCCGCCGACCGCGCGGATCACCGTCTCCACCCAGCGGCCGACCGGGCCGCCCGCGGAGAGCCAGACCGCGGCGGCCACCACGACCGCGAAGGCGAGCAGCCCCAGCGCGATGCCGTCGCGCCGGTGGCCGTGGTCGATGTCGCCCGCCTTGCTCACCGCGCGGGTGGCGGCGCCGACGCCGCGCGCCAGCACGCCCCAGCCGCCGGTGACGGCGCGGGTGAAGACGGCGAGCGGGGCGGTGTTGGAGCGGGCGCCCGCCTGGCGCTTGGCGGGGCGCCTTGCCGCGCCGGAGCGGGCGGTGGCGCCTGCCCGCGCGGTGGCGCCCGCGCGGGGCGCGCTGCGCGTCCTCGGGGCGGGCGCGGCGGGCCGCGGCACCCCGGAAGCGGCGGGCGCGGAACCGGATCGGGGAGCCCTCCCCCGCGCCGATCCCGCCCGCGGCCGAGCCGACGTGGTGCTGCGGGGCTTACCTGCCATGGCCCCAGGCTAGCCCCAAATGCCCCGCGGAAACCATCCGCAACACTGTTCCCGCGCGTCTCGCGGGCCGGTCACGGAGTGGTTCCCTCCGTGTGCCCGCCTCGGGCGAGGCGGGCGATCTACAGGGAGCGGTCCAGCGCGAGGACCTGGCGAACCGAATCTTCCGGACCGGAGGTCTCGATCCGCACCTTGTCCCGGCCGAAGGCGTGCAGCAGCAACTCGGCAGGCGCGCCGAGCAGCACGACCGGCTCACCGGGACCCGAACCGAGCCGCGCCTCGTCCCCGTCCGGCGTGCGCAGCACGATTGGCACCGGCGACTTCCGGTAGGCCATCTTCGCCATGCGCCGCACCGTCTTCCAGAGCTGGCGCTGCTCGTCGGCGGGCAGCTCGCGCGGCTCCCACGGGTCGCTCCCGCGGCGCACGTCCTCGTGGTGCACGAAGTACTCGGCCAGGTTGGCGACCGCGTCGATCGGCTTGAGCGGCGACCACCACGGCGGCCCGGTGCGCACCGCCTCCAGCAGCTCGGGGAAGGGCCGCTCGGCGGCGCGCGCCTGGATCTTCTCCAGCCGCGGCGCCAGCGCCGCGATCATGATGCCGGGCGCCGCGTCCGGCCTGCGCTCCCGCACCACCAGGTGCGCGGCCAGGTCGCGGACGGTCCAGCTGCCGCAGAGCGTCGGTGCGTCCGGGCCCGCGGCCGCCATCGTCGCCACCAGTTCCCGGCGTTCCTTCTGTGCCATGCTCATCCTGCCGAAGATACCCAGCGCGGTCCGCACTGTGTATTTTGTTGCTTCGGTCCATCGGGTCGTGGATCTTCCGGACAGAAGGGCAACTCCCCCGTGAAAAAGTTCGTCTCCGGCGTCGTCGTCGCCGCCGCGGTCGGTTCCGCGCTGACGCTCGGCGCTCCCTCCGCGCAGGCCGCGCGGTACTACTACGGCGCGATCGCGCTCTCCACGTCCACCGGGTACATCGGGTACTCGTACGACTACTCGGATGTGGACACCGCGGAGTCAAGGGCGCTGAGCAGCTGCGACGCTGCCGACTGCCAGTCGGTGGTGTGGTTCGCCAACGGCTGCGGCGCGGTCGCCTACTCGGACCGCACCGCCACCTGGAGCTGGGCCTACGGCGACTCCCGCCGCACCGCGCAGTCGCGGGCGCTCGGCGAGAACTACTCCGACGCCGCCATCGTGCACTGGAACTGCACCTCCAACCACAGCAAATGACGGGGAACACCGTGAAGCACCCTTTCCGCACCGCCGTCGCGGTGCTCGTGACCACCGCCGCCTGCACGCTCGCGGTCGGCTGCAGCAGCGCCGGTGACGACGCGGACTCCGGCACCGCCGCCCCCACCGCCACCAGGGACGCCGACGCAGCCGAGGCGCAGGGCGGCAGCGACGTGGGCAGCAAGCAGACCGGCTCCGCGCCGACGACGCCGTCCGCGCCCGCGCTGGCCAAGCCGTCGGTGGCCGAGCTGAACGACCGGCTGACCAAGGCCTTCGATCCCGCGGTGCCGAACGCCGAGAAGATCAGCTGGATCCAGAACGCCGAGCAGGACCCCTACCTGGTGCAGAACCTGGTGGCGGCGGCCGAGCGGGAGAACGTCACCGTGCAGGTGACGAATGTGCAGGACCCGGTCGACGGCAAGGTCAAGGCCGACGCCGACGTCTCGATCGGCGGCACCCCGGTGCAGAACGCCTTCATCGAGTTCGTCTCCGAGGGCGGGCAGTGGAAGGTCTCGAACACCTTCGCCTGCAACGTCGTCAAGAGCGCCGAGATCGAATCGGCGGCCTGCGAGAGCTGAGCCGCGGAAACGACGAAGCCCGCCGGAGAGATCTCCGGCGGGCTCCGTTCCGTTCGCGGGTCAGACCCCGATGACGGTGGGCACGATCATCGGGCGGCGGCGGTAGACGTCGGCCACCCAGCGCCCGACCACCCGGCGCACGCTCTGCGCGATCCGGTGCGTGTCGGTGACGCCCTCGCCCGCCAGCCGCAGCAGCTCGGCCTCGACCAGCTCGGCGGCCTGGGCCAGCGCGGTCGGGTCGTCGGAGAAGCCGCGGCCGCTGAGCTCCGGCGGGCTGACCGCCTTGCCGGTGTCCTGGTCGATGGCGACGGTGATCGAGATGAAGCCGCCCTCGCCGAGCACCAGCCGGTCCGAGAGCGTGGACTCGCCGACGTCGCCGACGGAGAGGCCGTCCACGTAGACGTGCCCGACCGGCACCCGGCCGACGATCGAGGCGATGCCGTCCACCAGGTCGACGACGACGCCGTCCTCGGCGAGCACCACCCGCTCCTCCGGCACGCCGGTGGCCACCGCGAGCGCGGCATTGGCGCGCAGGTGCCGCCACTCGCCGTGCACCGGCATGGCGTTGGTCGGGCGCACCGCGTTGTACAGGTACAGCAGCTCGCCCGCCGAGGCGTGCCCGGAGACGTGCACCTTGGCGTTCTGCTGGGTGATCACCGTCGCGCCCAGCCTGGCCAGGCCGTTCACCACGGTGAAGACCGAGTTCTCGTTGCCGGGGATGAGCGAGGAGGCCAGCACCACCAGGTCGTCGGCGCGAACGTTGATCTGCCGGTGGTCGCCGCGGGCCATCCGGGAGAGCGCCGAGAGCGGCTCGCCCTGCGAGCCGGTGGAGATCAGCACCAGCCGGTCGCCGGGCAGGCTCGCCGCGCCGTCCATGGTGATCTCGACGCCGGGCGGCACCGTCAGGTAGCCGAGCTCCTGCGCGATCTGCATATTGCGGACCATCGAGCGGCCGACGAAGCAGACCCGGCGGTTGTAGCGCTGGGCCACGTCCACGACCTGCTGGATGCGGTGCACGTGGCTGGCGAACGAGGCCACGATCACCCGGCCGCGGGCCTTGCCGATGACGGTGTCGAGCACGCCGCCGATCTCGCGCTCCGGGGTGACGAAGCCGGGCACCTCGGCGTTCGTGGAGTCGACCAGGAACAGGTCGACGCCCTCGTCGCCGAGCCGGGAGAAGCCGGCCAGGTCGGTGAGCCTGCCGTCCAGCGGCAGCTGGTCCAGCTTGATGTCGCCGGTGTGCAGCGCGACGCCCGCCGGGGTGCGGATGGCGACCGCGAGCGCGTCCGGGATGGAGTGGTTGACCGCGAAGAACTCGCAGCCGAACGGGCCGTGCGTGGTGTGCTGGCCCTCGGTGACCTCGACCAGCTTCGGGTGCAGCCGGTGCTCGCGGCACTTCGCCGCGACCAGCGCGAGGGTGAAGCGGGAGCCGATCACCGGGATGTCCTGGCGCAGCCGGAGCAGGAACGGCACGGCACCGATGTGGTCCTCGTGGCCGTGCGTGAGCACCACCGCGACGATGTCGTCCATCCGGTCCTCGATGGGCCGGAAGTCGGGCAGGATCAGGTCGACGCCGGGCTGCTGGTCCTCCGGGAAGAGCACGCCGCAGTCGACGATCAGCAGCTTGCCGCCGAACTCGAAGACGGTCATGTTGCGGCCGATCTCGCCGATGCCGCCGAGCGCGAAGACGCGCAGGCCGTTCTTCGGCGCCCTTGGCGGCGTGCCGAGCCGGTCCTGGGCCGCCACGACCTGCGGCTCCTGCGGCTCCTGGCGGCGCCCGGACTGCCTGCCGCGGTTGCCGCGGCGGCTGCCCTGCCGGTCGTTCCGCCCGCCGGACGCCTGCTCGGCACCACCGTCGCGGCTCGCGGAGCCGCCCGAACGGTCCGTCCGCTCCGCGACGGCCGCTCCGGCCTCGGCGGCCACCGACGACTGCGCGACGGCCGCGCTGTTCTCGCGCGGTGCGACGGCCTGCTCCGCTGCGGCACCACCGGTCTCACCGACGGCGGCGCGGCTTGTCGCGGCGCCGTCGGCCACTACGGCGGCCGCGTCGGCGGCAGCATCGATCTCCGGAGCGGCGCTCTCGGCGACCGGCCGCTCGCTCGCCGGGAGCGGCGGGCCCGCGGTGCGGCTGGCGGAACGTCTCCGTGGTCGGCTCATACAAGTACCCCCGCGGCCCGCAGATCGCAGGCCAGCTCGTCGAGTTGGGCGGTGGAGGGCATGAGCTGCGGCAACCGCGGCTCGCCCACGTCCACGCCGAGCAGGCGCAGCCCGCCCTTGGTCATCGCCACGCCGCCGAGGCGCGCCATGGCATTGTTCAGCCCGATCAGATCGGCATTGAGCTGCCGGGCCCGCACCACGTCACCGGCCGCGTAGGCGGCGAACAGGTCGCGCAGCCGCTCCGGCACCAGGTGCCCGATAACGCTGATGAAACCGGCCGCGCCCACCGACAGCCAGGGCAGGTTGAGCGAGTCGTCGCCGGAGTACCAGGCCAGCCCGGTCTCCGCGATCAGCCCGGCGCCCATGTTCAGGTCGCCCTTGGCGTCCTTCACCGCGACGATGCGCGGGTGCTCGGCCAGCACCCGGATGGTGTCCGAGGCGATCGGCACCACCGAGCGCGGCGGGATGTCGTACAGCGTGACCGGCAGGTCGGTGGCGTCGGCGACCGCGGTGAAGTGCGCGACCAGCCCCTCCTGGGAGGGCCGCGAGTAGTAGGGCGTGACGACCAGCAACCCGTGGGCGCCCGCGCGCTGCGCGTTGCGCGCCAGGTGGATCGAGTGCGCGGTGTCGTAGGTGCCCGCGCCCGCGATCACGGTGGCGCGCTCGCCGACGGCGTCGACGACCGCGCGCAGCAGGTCGGCCTTCTCGGACTCGGTGGTGGTCGGCGACTCGCCGGTGGTGCCGGAGACGGCGAGCAGGTCGACGCCGCGGTCGACCAGGTGCGCCGCCAGCGCGACACCCGCGTCCACGTCCAGCTTCCCCTCGGGCGTGAAAGGGGTCACCATGGCGACGCCGACCGAGCCGGACGCCCGGAGCGGGGTGGGCGTCGTTTCACCGTTCCTCATGGTGAGAAAGGCTACCCGGTCGGGCGCGGCGGCTCGACACCGTCGTCCGGCCGCCGGTGTGCCGCGCGCGCGAACCGGCCGCACACCCCACCACTGACACCATATCGACGCCAGATGATGTCATAGATTCCTTGCGGCGACATCATGGAGACATCATGCTGGTGTCATGAATCTCGACAGCTACACCGCCCGCCTCCGCGCCGACCTGGTCGCCGCGGCCGCGCTCGGCGACGAGCAGACCCGCGCCACCGCCGAGGCGCTGGCCACCGCCGCGGAGAGCTCCGCCCGGCTGGTGCTGCTCGCCGCGCTCTCCGACCTGGCCGCCGAGGTGAGCACCGCGCTCGGCGACCGCACCGTGCACGTCTCGGTGCACGGCACGGACGCCGCGGTGGACGTGCGCCCGGTGGCCGAGGAGAGGGCCGAGGTGCCGCCGACCTTCGAGGAGATGACCGGCGACATCAGCCGGGTCACGCTGCGCCTGGTCGAGCAGTTGAAGTCGCGCGCCGAGGAGGCCGCGGCGCAGAGCGGGCAGTCGCTCAACTCGTGGCTCTCGCACGCCGTCAGCAATACCCTGCGCGACCAGATGCGCGGCTACGGCAGCGGGTCGGGCGCCAAGCCGGAGCCGCGCACCGACAGCTGAGCCAGCTCCGGCATGAGGTCGCCGCGCTCGCCGAGGACCACGTCGTCCAACTCCAGCCAGTCCGCCATCTCGCGCAGCGCCCCGGCCAGCGCGGCCGCGGTGTACGGGGTGGCGTGGCCGGGCTCGGCGAAGGCGGCCGGGACCAGCAGCCGCCCGGCGGCGCGCTCGGCGCGCAGGTCGACCCGGCCGACCAGCTGCCCGTCCAGCAGGAACGGGAAGACGTAGTAGCCGTGCACCCGCTTGGCCTCGGGGGTGTAGATCTCGATCCGGTAGTGGAAGCCGAACATCCGCTCGGTGCGCGGGCGGCAGAAGACCAGCGGGTCGAAGGGGCAGAGCAGCGCGGCACCGGAGATCTTGCGCGGCGCGGGGGCGCCTGCCCTGAGGTAGCCGGGGCGGTCCCAGCCCTCGACGGCGACCGGGATCAGCTCGCCCGCGGCCACCAGCTCGGCGATGGCCGGTTCGGTCTGCTTGCGCTGCATCCGGTAGTAGTCGCGCAGGTCGGACTCGGTGGCGACGCCGAGCGCGGTGGCGGCCCGGCGCACCAGCTCGCGCACCGCCTCCGCCTCCGGCACCGCGCGGGCGTGCAGCTCCGGCGGGATCACGCGCTCGGCCAGGTCGTAGTAGCGGGTGAAGCCGGCGCGGTGGCTCACCGAGACGGCGCCCGCGGCGAAGAGCTGCTCGCAGATCGCCTTGGTGTCGCTGTGGTCCCACCAGGAGCCGCGCGGGCCAGGGCGGTCCAGCTCCAGGTGCTTCTCGACCTCGCCCGCGGTGGCGGCGCCGACCTCGGTGAGCACGGCGACGATATCGGCGCCGAGCGTCGGGTTGCGCTCCAGCACCCGGCGCATCCCCGCCCAGCGGCCGTGCTCGTACTGCACCATCCGCCAGCGGAAGAGCGGCCAGTCCTCGACCGGGATCAGCGCGGCCTCGTGCGCCCAGTACTCCACCAGCCGCCGCGGGGTGCGCGGGCGGTGCCGCCAGGCGGCGTCGTCCAGCAGGGCGCGGTCGTACGGCCCGATCCGGCTGAAGACCGGCGCGTAGTGCGCGCGGACCACCGCGGAGACCGAGTCGATCTGCAGCAGCTGGGTTCTGGCCAGGACGTCGAGGACCGTCCTGCGGGTGGTGGTGGCGGGCTTGCGCCGCCCGAACCCCTGGGCCGCCAGCGCCGTCCGGCGCGCGGCGGCCGCGCTCATCGTCCGCATGCCGCGCAGGATGCCACGGGGGTCCGACAGGTCAGGTGGAGACCCGGACCTCGCCCGCCGCGTCGATCTCGATCCGCCGGTCCGCCGCGCCGGTGGCGGCGAGCACGGTGGCCAGCACCCGGCGCCCCATGGGCAGCACCCGCACGGTGACCCGGCCGTCGGTGGCGGCGTCGAGTTCCCTGGCGGCGGCGTCCACCACCCGCTCGCGCACCCACTGCGGCACCCCGGCGAAGCCGCCGTCGTCCAGCAGCACCACCTCGACCCCGCGGGCGCGGGCGCCGCGGGCGGCGGCGCTGAGCTCGTCGGTGACCAGCTGCGGGGCGCGCAGCCCGTCCCTGAGCTCGGCCTCCAGCAGCCTGCACTGCTCGCGGTCGGCGCCGTTCAGCTCGGCGCCCGCGGCGATCCGCTCCAGCATGGGGCGGGCCAGCCGGTCCAGCCGGGCGAGCTGCCGGTCCCGCTCGCCGTTCTCCGCGGCCAGGCCCGCCTCGGCGGCGGCCCGCAGCGTCGCCTCCTCGCGCAGCGTGCGCAGCGAGCGCTGGGTAGGCCGCATGACCGCGGCGAAGAGCGAGACCCCCGCCACCGTGCCGATCGGCA
The DNA here is from genome assembly GCF_042667085.1 of Nocardia sp. NPDC057353. Taxonomy (NCBI): domain Bacteria; kingdom Bacillati; phylum Actinomycetota; class Actinomycetes; order Mycobacteriales; family Nocardiaceae; genus Nocardia; species Nocardia sp. NPDC057353. The sequence goes on along the minus strand of NZ_JBHVAK010000052.1, from coordinate 11,323 downwards.
CGATGGTGCCGACGAAGGCGCGGCCGGTCATCCCCTCGGTGGCGCCCAGCACCGCGATCACCGCCGCGGTGGCGACCACCCCGACCCAGGCCGCGCCGAGCCTGCCGCGCAGGACCAGCAGCGCCAGCACGTAGGAGGCGGCGAAGGCCGTGGAGACCTGCGGGGCGTCCCCGCGGTCCGGCAGCCCGATCGTGGTGAGCACCGCCGCGACCGGGGCGGCGAGCACCACCAGCGCGGTCGCGGTCGCGGGCAGCGGGTCGACCGGGATCACCAGCACCAGCAACCCGGCCGCCGCCAGCGCGAGCAGGGCGAGCAGCGCGGGCAGCGGCGGCGACCCGGCGAAGTTGCGCACCATGTAGAGCACGATGAGCGCCTCGAAGCCGGCCAGGAAGAGCCAGGCGGCGCCGTCGCGCAGGCCGAGCAGGTCGCGCAGCGCGAACTCGGTGTCCCGCTCAGCCATCGTTGCCCCACACCAGGGTGACGGTGGTGCCCGCGCCGAGGTGTGATTCCACGAAGCCCGCGCCGCCGGAGAGCCTGCTCATCCGGCCGAGGATGCTCACGGCGACCCCGAGCCGGTCCGGCGGGACGGCGCCGGGGTCGAAACCGGCGCCGTCGTCGCGCAGGACGACGCGGATGCCGCCCGCTCCGATCGTCACGGTGACGGCGCGGTGCACCACCCGGCCGGGCACCGCCGCGTGCCGCAGGCTGTTCCGCGCGGCCTCGGTGAGCGCGGCGGCCAGCGTCACCGCGGCCTCCAGCGGCATGTCCAGGTCGCCGCCCGCGCCGGGGCGCTGCGCGCGGAACTCGATCTCCGGGTTCACCTCGTGCACCGCCGAGCGCAGGAAGCCGATGGCGGACCGGGCGTCCAGCCGGTCCGGCGCGATCCCGCCGCCGCGCACGGCGTCGAGCTGCTCGAGGGTGCGCTGGGCCTGCCGGTGCAGCACGTTCGGCTCGGTGCAGCCACCGCGCGAGGCGTCGAGCAGGGTGGAGAGCACGGCGTCGTGGATGAGCGCGGCGAATCGGGCCCGCTCCCGCTCCCTGGCCGCCGCGCCTGCCACCGCGGCCGCGCGCCTGCCCTCCAGCGCGGATTCCCGGTCCACCCTGGCCGCGGCGGCCCGCGCGTAGATGACGCACCAGGCGAAGAGCGCGGCCAGCCCGCCCGACCTGGCCACCGCGCTGACGAAGGCCGCCGCAGTGACCTCGGGCAGCACCGCGGCGTTCGCCGCCGAGATCAGCACGCAGCTGAAGGCCAGGTACCCGACCGCGATCGGGAGCCGCCAGGCCAGCGCCGCGACCAGGACGCCGAGCACCAGCACCCGGAACAGCCAGATCTGCTCCGACCCGGACTCCAGCACCGGGTAGGTGCTCGGCACCATGACCGCGGCGAGCAGGAAGCTCACCGCCGCGGCGGCGGCCGTGCGCTGGATCGCCCTGCGGTTCATCCCCACCGAGACCACCGCGAGCACCGGGAACAGCCCGAAGGCAAGCACCACGGTGAGCGCCACCCGGCCGGGGTCGGCGCCGCCGCTCTGGTCCGCGATCTCCGGCAGCTCGACCAGCCCGACGATCACGCCCGCGATGCCGATGCTCAGCCCGAGCCTGCGCAGGATGCGGTCGGCGGCGGGCTCGCCCGCAGGCCCGGCGGCGATGGCGAGCAGCCCGCTGCCCCAGCGGCCCTGCGGAGAAACGGTGTCGGCGGGAGTCAGCGCGCCCGCGGTCATGCCCTGCTGTTGCGCTCGGGCACCGGGAGCCACCCGTCCTCCACCGCGCGCTTGTACAGGTCGGTCTTGGTCGGCGCCGGGCGGCCCGCGTCGGCGTACTTCTGCCGGATCCGGCCCAGGTAGTCGTTGACGGTCTGCTCGGAGAGGCCGGCCAGCCGCGCCACCCTGGAGGCCTTCTCGCCGGAGGCGTAGAGCATCAGCACCTCCTCCTGGCGCGGGCTCAGCCCGACGTCGGAGAGCTGCGGGTCGCCGTCGATGGCGGCGGCCCAGTCGGTGGTCACCACCTGTTCGCCGGAGGCGGCGCGGCGCACCGCGGCCACCACCGTCGGCACGTCCTCGGACTTGCGCACCACCCCGAGCACCCCGGCCTTGGCGGCGGAGCGCACCAGGAAGGCGTTGTCGGCGCCGGTGAAGACCAGCACCTCGATGCCGCGGTCGCGCAGCGCGCGCACATTGTCCTCCGGCGCGGAGCCGTCGGCGAGCCGAAGGTCGAGCACCGCGAGGTCGAGGTCGGTGGTGGCGGAGAGCAGTTCGCCCACGGTGCCCGCGGTGTGCACCAGGTCGAGGTCGGGTTCGGGGGCCAGCATCGCCGCCAGGCCGATGGCCACCGATTCGTGGTCCTCCACCAGCCCGATCCGCCGGGCAGGCGCGCCCTCCTCGCCCCAGGTCACCTCGATGCTCCCATCCCGGCCGTCGTGTACGGCTCGTCCAGGCAGTATGCCGGGTGCGGGGGTGTCCGGTCAGCCCACCAGAATCGGGGGCGCGGTCATCCCATGAGCTGCGCGGCGATGGTGCCGCCGAGCTCCCAGCACTGCTCGAGGTCGGCCCTGGTCGGCTTGCCGGAGACCACGACGTGCTCGGCGGCCTTGACCCAGCCCAGGCCGGTGGTGATGGCATCAACCGCGCGGGCCGCGCCCTCGGTGCCCTCGTTCCCGTGCAGGTAGAGCCCGAAGGGGCGGCCCCTGGTGCTGTCGAGGGCCTGATAGTAGACGGTGTCGAAGGCGTGTTTGAGCGCGCCGCTCATGTAGCCGAGGTTGGCGGGGGTGCCGAGCAGGTAGCCGTCGGCGGCCAGCACGTCGACCGGCGCGACCGAGAGCGCGGGGCGGCGCACGACCTCGACGCCCTCGATCTCCGGGTCGGTGGCGCCGCGCAGCACCGCCTCGAACATCTCGTGCGTGTGCGGGGACGGCGTGTGGTGCACGATCAGCAGGCGAGGCACTCCCGTCACCGGTCCAGGCGTTCCAGGGCGACGGCGCGGCGCATGACCTCGCGGGCGCGCGAGCGGTCGCCGGCCAGGTCGTAGGCGCGGGCGAGGCGGTAGGAGGAGCGCCAGTTGTCCGGGTCGGCCTCCCACTCGGTCTTGACCTCGGCGAAGAGCGCGTCGGCCGCGGCCCGCTCGACCCGCCCGGAGGGGCGGCGCGGGAGGTCGGCGGTGTCGAGTTCGCGGCCCTCGTCGTGGATGCGGCGGGCCAGGTGCTGGTGCGCGAGCGCGGCGCGCAGCGTGGCGACCACGATCCAGAGACCGATGATCGGCAGGATCAGCACGCCGATCCCGATCCCGATCGCCGCCGCCTCGCCGGAGGTGAGCAGGTCGATCGCGATCCGGCCGAGCAGCAGGAAGTAGAAGCCGAGCGCCAGCACCAGGGCGGTGACGACGGCGACCCGCTTCAGCACCTCGCGGCCGGGCGCGGCTTCGGTCACAGATCCAGGAGGGGGTCGAGGCCGATGGTGAGGCCGGGGCGGGCGGCGATGTTCCTGACCCCGAGCAGCACGCCGGGGGCGAAGGAGTTCCGGTCGATGGAGTCGTGCCGGATGGTGAGCGTCTCGCCCTGGGTGCCGAAGAGCACCTCCTGGTGCGCGACCAGCCCGGCGAGCCGCACCGAGTGCACCCGCACCCCGTCGACGTCGGCGCCGCGCGCCCCCTCCAGCTCGGTGCTGGTGGCGTCCGGGCTGCGGCCGACACCGGCCTTGGCCCTGGCCTCGGCGATGAGCGCGGCGGTGCGGTAGGCGGTGCCGGACGGCGCGTCCGCCTTGTTCGGGTGGTGCAGCTCGACCACCTCGACCGATTCGAAGAAGCGGGCCGCCTGCTCGGCGAAGCGCATGGAGAGCACCGCGCCGATGGCGAAGTTGGGGGCGATCAGCACGCCGGTTCCGGGGCTGTCGGCGAGCCACCCGCGCACCTCGGCGAGCCTGGCCTCGTCGAAGCCGGTGGTGCCGACGACGGCGTGGATGCCGTGCTGCACCAGGAACTTCAGGTTGCCCATCACCACGTCGGGGTGGGTGAAGTCGACGACGACCTCGGTGTTCGCGTCGGTGAGCGCGGTCAGCGCGTCGTCCTTGTCGACGCTCGCGACCAGCTCCAGGTCATCCGCCGCCCGCACCGCGGCGCAGATGGCCTGGCCGACCTTCCCCTGCGCGCCGAGTACTCCGATCCGAATGGTCACCGCTTCTCCTCTCGTCCGAACACCGGTGAGCCTAGCCTCCGAACACGATCACCTGGCGCAGCGCGTGCCCGGCGGCCAGCTCGTCCATGGCGGCGTTGATCTGCTCCAGCCCGATCCGGGCGGAGACCAGCCGCTCCACCGGCAGCCTGCCCGCGCGCCACAGCCGCACGTACTCGGGGATGTCCCTGGACGGCACCGCGGAGCCGAGGTAGCTGCCGACGATCGAGCGGCCCTGCGCGACCAGCGCCAGCGGCGAGATGCTCGCGCGGGCCTCCGGGGCGGGCAGCCCGACGGTGACCGTGGTCCCGCCGGGCGCGGTGGCGGCCACCGCGGTCTCGAAGGCGCGGACATTGCCCGCCGCCTCCACCACCACCTCGGCCTGCACGCCCTGGTCGGCCACCTCGGCCGGGGTGAGCGCGCGGGCCGCGCCGAGCTCGCGGGCGAGCGCGAGCTTCTCCGGCACGGTGTCGACGGCGATCACCTCGCCGACCCCGAGCGAGACCGCGACCAGCAGCGCCGCCATGCCGACGCCGCCGAGCCCGACCACCATGATCCGGTCGCCCTGCGCGGGCGGCGCCGAGTTGAGCAGCGCACCGCCGCCGGTGAGCACCGCGCAGCCGAGCACCGCGGCGACCTCGGGCGGGACGTCGTCGTCGACCGGGACCACCGAGCGCCGGTCGACGACGGCGTGCGTGGCGAAGGCGGAGACGCCGAGGTGGTGGTGCACCTCCTCGCCGGCGCGGCGCAGCCTGCGGCCGCCGCCGAGCAGCTCACCGGCATTGTTGGCAGCGCTGCCGGGCACGCACGGCGTCCGACCCTCGCTGGCGCAGCCCGCGCACTCGCCGCAGCGCGGCAGGAAGGTCATGACCACGCGCTGCCCGACGGCGATGTCCGGCTCGCCGGGGCCGACCGCCTCGACCCGGCCCGCGGCCTCGTGCCCGAGCAGCATGGGCACCGGACGCACCCGATTGCCGTCGACCACGGAGAGGTCCGAGTGGCACAGCCCGGCGGCCTCGATCCGCACCAGCAGCTCGCCCGGCCCCGGCTCGGCCAGCTCCAGCTCGGAGACGGTGAGCGGCGCCGACTCGGCGAACGGGGCGGGCGCGGCGATGCGCTCCAGGACAGCTCCACGGATCCTCATGCCGCCGACGCTACCCCGCACCCGATCGGGATCGCGGGCGCGCCGCGGCGGCCGGTGGCGCCGACCTTCCGAACGGCGACCGGCGCGGGATCACCGACGCCCGGCGGCGTGGATGCCCGGCCGGGCGTCACGGGCCGACGGCGGCCGGGTTGCGGCGGCGCAGCCCCAACCCTGCCGCGGCCAGGCAGGCGACGGCGGCGGCGGCGACGAACCACGGGAACACCGTGCTCAGCCCCCAGGTGTTCGCCGCCCAGCCCGCGAGCACCGTCGGCAGCGCCATGGCGGTGTAGGCGAGCAGGTAGTAGGCCGACATGGTCTCGCCGCGCCGGTTCTGCGGCACCACGTCGGAGAGGTGCCGCAGCGAGCCGCCGAAGCCGAGCCCGAAGGTGCCGCCGAGGAACACCCCGGCCAGCAGCACCGCCACCCAGCTGTGCGTCGCCAGCGCGGGGATCAGCGCGAGCAGCGCGAACGCCATCCCGACATCGCCGACCACGGCGGCCCGCCGGGCCGGAACCCGCGTGGCGAAGAGCTGCACCAGCGCGGCGGAGAGCGCGGTCGCGGCCACCACCGCGCCGCCGAAGACCAGGTTGTGGATGCCGGTCTGGCGCGCGGCCAGCGACGGGTAGAGCGAGAGCAGCACGCCGAGCACCGACCAGGCCGCCATCACCCCGATGGCGGAGAACCAGAAGTCGCCGCGGATCTCGGCGGGCACCGCGGGCCTGGCGATCCGGATCCGCCCGGCCACTCGGGCGGCGTGCGGCTCGCGCAGCGCGATCACCCCGGCCGCGATGGCCAGGCAGACCACGCTGATCACGACGTACGGGGTGCGCAGCGGGTACGGCGCGTACTGGGCGAGCAGCGCCGAGCCGAGGATCGTCACCGCCATCCCGACATTGAAGGCCACCCCGCTGAGCTGCCCGGAGCGCGCGCCGCGGTGCGGCCGCAGGTCGAGCAGCGCGGCCGCGCCCGCGACCACGGTGGCGCCCACCGCGAGGCCGTGCAGCGCGCGGGCCAGCACCAGCATCGGCACCGAGTCGGCGGCGACGAAGACCACCAGCCCGGCGATCATGGTGCCGAAGGCGCCGAGCAGCACCGGCTTGCGGCCGAGCACGTCGGAGATCCGGCCGGTGACCAGCACCGCGGCCAGCGCCGCCACCGCGTAGACCGCGAAGACGACGGTGGTGGTGAGCGGCGACAGCTGCCACTCGCTCTCGTACAGCCCGTAGAGCGGCGCGGGCGCGCCGGAGACCCCGAGCGCGACCCCGGTCGCGACCAGGACCAGGGGGTAGGCCCAGCGCTGCACCGTGGGCTCGGCGATGGTCGCGGTCATCGCGGCTCCCGTCGAATGAGTTTGATGATTGTCGAACCGCTCTCGACCCTACGGGCCGGGTACGATCATCATCAAACCGGAGTGAGGGAGATCATGAGCGAAGCGTCCGCGCCGGTGGCGCCGCTGTCCGCCGTGCTCGGCGCGCTGCAGGACCCGGTCCGGCTGGAGATGGTGCGGCGGCTGGCCAATGCGGGCGGCCCGGTGCGGTGCGCGGCGCTCTACGACGCCATCAACAAGTCCACCGCTACCCACCACTTCCGGATCCTGCGCGAGGCCGGGGTGATCGAGCGGCTCACCGTCGACGGCAGCACCTGCCAGCGGCTGCGCCGCGCCGAGCTGGAGACCGCGCTCCCCGGCCTGCTCCCCGCCGTGGTGCAGGCCGCCAACCGCGAACCCTAGTTCTCCACCAGCCTGCGCACCGCGACCGGGAGATCCCGGGTCCGGCGGTAGGGGCCCGCGACCGCGGCGGCCATGGGCCGGGCGAGCAGGGTGCGGGCGACGGCGTCGACCTGCTCGGTGGTGACGGCGTCGATCCGCACCAGCGTCTCGGAGACGCTGCGGTGGTTGCCGTAGTTGAGCTCGCTGCGCCCGATCCGGTTCATCCGGGAGCCGGAGTCCTCCAGGCCGAGCACCAGCCCGCCGCGCAGCGAGCCCTTGGCCCTGGCGCACTCGGCGTCGGTGATGCCGTTCGCGGCGACGTCCTCCAGGACGCCGCGGGCCAGCGCGGCGACGGTGCCGAGGTTCTCCGGCTGGCAGCCGAGCGCGACCGAGAAGGCGCCGGTGTCGGCGAAGGTGTCGACCCCGGAGTACACCGAGTAGGCGAGCCCGCGCTCCTCCCGGATGGCCTGGAAGAGCCGGGAGCTGAGCCCACCGCCGACCACGGTGTTGAGCACCGAGAGCGGCCAGCGCTTGTCCCCCTCGTGCCTGCCGTAGGCGCGCACGCCGAAGGCCAGGTGCGACTGCTCGCTGTCCCGGTTGCTCCAGTGCAGGGTGGGGGCGGTGCGGGTGCGGAAGCGGCCCTCGCGGCGCGGGGCGGGCGCGGCGGCCGGGTCGAGCCGGTTCGCGAAGGCGCGGTGCACCAGTTCGACGGTGTGCTCGTGCTCGACATTGCCCGCGACCGCGACGACCATCCGGTCCGGCCGGTAGCGGCGCTGGTGGAAGGAGCGCAGCTGGGTGGGGCGCATGGCCTCGATGGACTCCACCGAGCCGATCACCGGGCGGCCGATCGGGTGGTCGCCGAAGAGCGCGGTGAGGAAGGCGTCGCCGACCAGGTCCTCCGGGTCGTCGTCGCGCATGGCGATCTCCTCGAGCACCACCTGGCGCTCGACCTCGACATCGCTCGCCCGGCACAGCCCGTTCAGCACCACGTCGGCGACGAGGTCGACCGCGAGCGGCAGGTCCTCGTCGATGACGTGGGCGTAGTAGCAGGTCTGCTCCTTGGCGGTGAAGGCGTTCAGCTCGCCGCCGACGGCGTCCATCGACTGCGCGATGTCCAGCGCGCTGCGGGTCGGGGTCGCCTTGAACAGCAGGTGTTCCAGGAAGTGCGCGGCGCCCGCGACGCCGGGGCCCTCGTCCCTAGAGCCGACGCCGACCCAGACGCCGACGGAGGCGGAGCGCACGCCGGGGACGTGCTCGGTGACGACGCGCAGCCCGCCGGGGAGCACGGTGCGGCGGACCCCGCTGTCCGAGCCCAGTTCCTCGGCGGTGGCGGTTCGGAGCGACGAACCCCCCTGCTCACCGCGGAGCAGAGGGGCCGTCGTGTTCTCGGTACTCACAGATACCGTGTCTACTCGCTTTCGGCGGCGGCGGCCTCGGGAGCCGCGGCTTCGGTGGTCTCCTCGACCGGGACCAGCGAGATCTTGCCGCGGTTGTCGATGTCGGCGATCTCGACGCGCAGCTTGTCGCCCACGTTGACCACGTCCTCGACCTTGGCGACGCGCTTGCCGTTGCCCAGCTTCGAGATGTGCACCAGACCGTCGCGGCCCGGCAGCAGCGAGACGAACGCGCCGAAGGCGGTGGTCTTGACGACCGTGCCGAGGAAGCGCTCGCCGACCTTCGGCAGCTGCGGGTTGGCGATGGCGTTGATCGCGTCGATCGCGGCCTGCGCCGACGGGCCGTCGGTCGCGCCGACGAACACGGTGCCGTCGTCCTCGATGGAGATATTGGCGCCGGTGTCCTCGGTGATCTGGTTGATGACCTTGCCCTTGGGGCCGATCACCTCGCCGATCTTGTCCACCGGGATCTTGATCGCGGTGACGCGCGGGGCGTACGGGCTCATCTCGTCCGGCGAGGTGATGGCCTCGGCCATGACGTCGAGGATGGTGGTGCGGGCGTCGTGCGCCTGCGCCAGCGCGCCGGCCAGCACCTGCGAGGGGATGCCGTCGAGCTTGGTGTCGAGCTGCAGCGCGGTGACGAAGTCGCGGGTGCCCGCGACCTTGAAGTCCATGTCGCCGAAGGCATCCTCGGCGCCGAGGATGTCGGTGAGCGCGACGTAGCGGACCTCGTCGGTGCCGTCGGCACCGGTCACGGTGTCCGAGACCAGGCCCATGGCGATGCCTGCGACCGGCGCCTTGAGCGGGACGCCCGCGTTCAGCAGCGAGAGCGTCGAGGCGCAGACCGAGCCCATCGAGGTGGAGCCGTTGGAGCTCAGCGCCTCGGAGACCTGCCGGATGGCGTAGGGGAACTCCTCCTGGCTGGGCAGCACCGGCATCAGGGCCCGCTCGGCGAGCGCGCCGTGGCCGATCTCGCGGCGCTTGGGCGAGCCGACGCGGCCGGTCTCACCGGTGGAGTACGGCGGGAAGTTGTAGTGGTGCATGTAGCGCTTGCTGGTCTCCGGGCCGAGCGAGTCGACCTGCTGCGCCATCTTCACCATGTCCAGCGTGGTGACGCCCATGATCTGGGTCTCGCCGCGCTCGAAGAGCGCCGAGCCGTGCGCCCGCGGGATCACCGCGACTTCGGCGGAGAGCGCGCGGATGTCGGCGAGGCCGCGGCCGTCGATCCGGAAGCTGTCGGTCAGGATGCGCTTGCGCACCAGCTTCTTGGTGAGCGAGCGGAACGCGGCGCCCAGTTCCTTCTCCCGGCCCGCGAAGGTCTCGCCGAGCTGGTCCAGAACGGAGAGCTTGATCTCGTCGATCTTCTCCTCGCGCTCCTGCTTGCCCGCGATGCTCAGTGCATCGCCGAGCTGCGCGGCGGCGGCGTTCTCGACGGCGGCGAACACGTCGTCGCCGTAGGGCGGGAAGAGCGGGAACTCGCCGGTCGGCTTGGCGGCCAGCTCGGCCAGGTCGGCCTGGGCGCGGACCAGCCGGGCGATGAACGGCTTGGCGGCCTCCAGCCCCTCGGCCACGACGGCCTCGGTCGGCGCCTGCGCACCGGCGTCGACCAGCGCGATCACGTTCTCGGTGGCCTCGGCCTCGACCATCATGATGGCGACGTCACCGGAGTCGACCACGCGACCGGCCACGACCATGTCGAAGACGGCGTGCTCGAGCTGCTCGACGGTCGGGAAGGCGACCCACTGCTGGGCGCCGCCGACCGCGGGGTCGGCCAGCAGCGCGACCCGCACGCCGCCGACCGGGCCGGAGAACGGCAGGCCCGCGATCTGGGTGGAGGCGGAGGCGGCGTTGATCGCGACCACGTCGTACAGGTCGTTCGGGTCGAGGCTCAGGATGGTGACGACCACCTGGATCTCGTTGCGCAGGCCGTCGACGAAGGACGGGCGCAGCGGCCGGTCGATCAGGCGGCAGGTGAGGATCGCGTCGGTGGAGGGGCGGCCCTCGCGACGGAAGAAGGAGCCAGGGATGCGGCCCGCGGCGTACATCCGCTCCTCGACGTCGACCGTCAGCGGGAAGAAGTCGAAGTGGTCCTTGGGCGCCTTGCCCGCCGAGGTGGCGGAGAGCAGCATGGTCTCGTCGTCCAGGTAGGCGGCGACCGCGCCCGCCGCCTGCCGCGCCAGCCGGCCGGTCTCGAAGCGGACCGTGCGGGTGCCGTAGGCGCCGTTGTCGATCAGCGCGACGGACTCGAACACGCCGGGCTCGACCTCGACGGCCGTTGACTTGCGTTCGATGGTGTCGGTCATATGTCTTGTCTCAACCTCTCGTCTTCGCCGGATCCAGCGCCCGTCGGGCGCGACCCGGCATTTCGTCAGCCGTTCCGGATGCGGACACGCGGCAGCCTCGTGCTGCGCAACGCGCGCACCCGGCCGATCCCCCTTGGGAACGGCGACGCGGAGGCGGTCATCGATCGAAGCCCGCCGGACGGATTCGCTATCCGCGCCGGGAGGCCACTACCGAAGACCGACGCCACGCGGCGGGTGCGTCCGGCTGTTGCCGTAGTTGTCCGGGCGCGAGATCTGTCTCTCGCTGCCGCAGAGGAGCCAACGACCAGATTGTACGTCTACCCGCGGGTAAATCCCCCGGAACCCCGGCCGTAGCGCGGAGGCCGCAGGTCACAGCGCCTTTCCGGCGCGGCGGGCAAAGAAAGAAAAGCATTTCCTCGAGGGCGCAAGCGCCCCCGAACCCCCACGGGGCTACGCCCCCGACCCTGCGCTGCGGTGGGAACCACTCGGTATCGCCCGAGTAGCGAGATACCTCACCAACCGGCTACGCCGGGGCGAGTCTTACGAGCCCCGTTCGCGGCCGGCTCGCGTTCGAGCACTCGAAGCGCATGCGCCGCAGGCGCGAGTCTCGAG
>NZ_JBHVAK010000051.1:0-53607 GCF_042667085.1 Nocardia sp. NPDC057353 | reverse complement strand
GCCGAGACGCACGTGCCGAAGGCGCAAGTCTCGGCCGCTCGGACGTGAGCCCCCGAAGGGCGCGAAGCCCGTCGCGCCGGAGGCGCGACCACAATTACCGCGGCCCGAATTGACGGTCCCCGGCGTCGCCGAGGCCGGGGACGATGAAGGCGTCGGCGTTCAGGCCGGTGTCGATGGCGGCGGTGACGAGCCGCACCGGCAGGCCGGAATCGCCGAGCACGGCGATGCCCTCCGGCGCGGCGACGACGCAGAGCGCGGTGATGTCGCGCGCCTTGCGGGCCACCAGCAGCTCCAGCGTGTGCCGCATGGAGCCGCCGGTCGCGAGCATCGGGTCGAGGACGAAGACCGGCACCTCGGAGAGGTCCTCGGGCAGCGACTCCATGTAGGGCACCGGCTCGTGCGTGGTCTCGTCCCGCGCCATGCCCACGAAGCCGATCCTGGCGTCCGGCACGAAGGCCGCGGCCGCGTGCACCATGCCGAGCCCGGCCCGCAGCACCGGGACCAGCAGCGGCGGCGCGGCGAGCCGGGTGCCGTCGGCGATCGAGACCGGGGTGGCGACGTCGAAGCGGGTCACCGGGGCGTCGCGTAGAGCCTCGTAGACGAGAATTCCGGTGAGATCGCGCAGCGCGGAGCGGAACTCGGCATTGACGGTGCGCGCGTCGCGCAACGTGGTGAGCAGGGCGGCGGCCAGCGGATGGTCCACGGTGTGGGTGCGCATGATGGAACGATAAGGTCGCGCCGGGGAAATTCGCCGCCTTGCCGGGGAACCAGGGGCCGAGCGGGCGCGTCGAAGACAGTGAATGACGTACTCTGCCTGGGAAACGGATGGGGGGCTGTTATGGACAAGACGTCGGCGGATACCGACGGCATCGTCGCCTACGGTGCGTCCGCGCAAGTCATGGCAGGCGAGATGGCCGCGGCGGGCACGTCGGCGGCGGGGGCGGGGCCCGCGCTGCTCGGCCCGATCATGGGGTTGATCGGCGGTGATTTCATGGCCGCCTACGCCGCCGCGCACGCGGGCCAGGTCGCCGCCATCGGCCAGCTCTCCGCGGTGCTCGGCAGCATGGGCGGCGCGGTCACGGCCGCGGCGGGCGCCATCGCGGACACCGAGCTCGGCAGCGCGGCCGCCATCGCCGCCGATCCGAACGGGTGAGCGCGTGATCGACATCGACGCACTGGCGAAACCGCTGGTCGAGCTGCTGAATTCGTTCGGCTCCGGGGTACTGCCCTCCGGCGGCCCGGCCGACGCGCTGCGCGCCACCTCCGCCGCGGTGGACCGGATCCACGAGCTCGGCCGCAGCAGCATCAACCAGGTGAACACCGCGTGGGACGGCACCGCCGCCGACGCCACCACCGCCAAGGCGCTGCGGGTGCAGACCTCGGCCGCCACCATCTCGGACAACAGCACCGACATGGCCGCCGTGGTGAACCAGGCCGCGGGCGAGGTGGAGAGCGGCCAGAAGGATCTCAACGGCATCCTGCAGTCCTTCGTCTCCACCGCGACCGCGCTCGGCCCCGCGATCGCCACCCCGCCGGGGCTTACCGCGGTCATCGGCTCCGCCATCGACCACATCAACCAGGCGGTCGGCGTGGTCGGCCGGGTGCAGAACGAGCTGGACACGCACACCGCGAGCATGAACGGGCTGACGCCGCCGCCCTCCACCTCGCTCGCCTCCACCCTTGCCTCGTCCGGGCTGCCGCAGCAACTGCTCTCCGGGGCGAGCGGGGTGGCTAGCAGCGCCGGTTCGCTGCTCACCACCATCATGAACAACCCGCTGGTCACCGAGGCGTCGAAGGCGGCTACGCCGACGGCCACCACGCCGACACCTGGCGCCCAGCCGGACACCGGCTCCGGGGAGGCGACCCGCGACGGCGTGGAGATCACGCTGCCGGACGGCAGCCGGGTGGAGGCGCCGAACGAGCAGGCGGCCACCGCGGTGCAGGCGGCGCTCGGCACGCTCGGCACCCCGTACGTCTGGGGCGGCAACTCCCCCGGCGCCGGGCTCGACTGCAGCGGGCTCACCAAGTACGCCTACGGCGAGGCCGGGGTGGAGCTGCCGCGGCTCGCGGCCGAGCAGGGCAACGGCGCCACCCAGGTCTCCGCGGGCGATCTCATGCCCGGTGACCTGGCGATCTGGGACGGGCACGTGGCGATGGTGATCGGCAACGGCCAGTTCGTCGAGGCCGGTGACCCGGTGCAGATCAGTTCGGTGCGAACGGAGAATGTGGGGATGGACTTCTACGGCTTCTACAGGCCGACGTCGTGAGCGAGCAGCAGGAGCCCGGCGTCCCGCCGGTCACCGTGGCGGCGAGCAGCAATCGCGCGGGCACCGTCACGGTGCGCGCCACCGATCAGGGCATGCCGGTGGAGATCGCCTTCGAGCGCAGCGAGTACCGGTACGGCGCGCAGACGCTGGCCGCCGAGATCCTGCGGCTCACCAAGCGCTCCACCATCGCGGCGAAGGCCAAGCGGCGGGAAGCGCTGGCCGAGGCGGGCATGCCCGCCGACATCCTGGACCGGCTGGGGCTGCCCACCCGCGGCCAGGCGGTGGACGAGCTGGATCGGATGGACGACGCGGACACCGGCCCGACGAGCTGGATGAGGCCGGTATGAGCGCGGAGATGGACGCGCTGGTCGCCAGGGCGACCAGCAAGCTGGAGGCGCTGGAGGCCGCGCTGCACGGCTTGAAGCAGGTGCGCGGCCACTTCGTCACCGAGGACGGCGCGGTCGAGGTCGAGGTGGACAGCGACGGCGCGCTCACCGCGCTGCGGCTCTCCGAGGCGGTCACCGGGCTGCCGCCCGCCGAGGTGGGCAAGCTCATCGTCTGGGCCTGCAGGCAGGCTGCCGAGGAGGCGGGCGGGCAGCGCTCGAAGGTCGTTGCGACACTGAACGAGTCGTTCGCTCCCGAGCCCGCCCCCGGCGCCGCCCCCGGGGTGGGGCAGGCGGGATAGTGCCTGAGCCGGAAGGTCGATAGGCTTCCGCCCATGGCTTCTGGAGACATCGTCCCGATCGAGCTCGGTCTGACCGATGGCGATCTCGTCACCCTCTGGGCACCGCGCTGGCGGGACGGTGACGACGAGTGGGAGGCGTTCCTCGGGCACGAGGACAGCCTGTACGGATTCGAGTCCGTCGCGGAGCTCGCCGCGTTCATCCGTACCGACTCGGACAACGATCTCGTCGAGCACCCGGCCTGGAAGGTCGTGGCCGGGCTGTCGGCGGCGGAGCTGGAGCCGGAAGAGGAGCACACCTTCGACCTGGTCGGCGTCCCCGAGCTGGCCGCGAGCGACCCGGACGGCGACACCGTCGCCGAGCTGGAGGACACGCTCGAGATGGTGCGCACCATCGGCGAGGTCTGCGAGCTGGACCCCGTCACCAAGTTCTTCGGCGGGCACCCGGTGCTCGGCGCGCTGCCCGGCGGGCCGAACTCCTTCGCAGGCCGGGAGGGCGAGGAGCTCTGGGACCAGATCGGCGCCGCCATCGCCGAGGGCTGGGACGACGTGCTCGACGCCATCGACGGCGTGGTGAAGTCGCCCGAGGTGGACGCCGAGGCGGTCGCGGTGGCCGAGGCCGAGCTGCTCGCCGCGGCGGAGAACGTGGTCGACGCCGACGACGCCGCGGACAGCGAGGAGTTCGAGGCCGTCGATCTCACCAAGACCGACGACGAGGACCCCGACGACGAGGACGAGGACGAGTCGTTCTGGGCCGAGGTCGGCATCGACCCGGTCAAGATCATCACCTCGGACGGCACCTGGTTCACCCTGCGCTGCTACCTCGACGACGAGCCGATCTTCCTCGGCCGCAACGGCTCCATCGCGGTCTTCGACTCCGAGCGCGCGCTGGCCAGGCACCTCGCCGACGACCACGAGCACGACCTGGCCAGGGTGAGCACCTACGACGAGGTGCAGACCGCGGCCATCGACGGCTCGCTGGAGGTCGAGGTCACCGACGAGAACGTCTACGTGCTGCCCGGCCTCGGCGACGACCTCGGTGAGGGCCCGCTGACCGTCGACGTGGACCAGCTGGACCTGGCCGTCGAGCTCTTCACCGACGCCGCCGACTACGCCGAGGACGACGCGGTGGAGAAGGCGCTCGCCCCCTCCACCCCGCTCGGCTGGTACGTCTCCTACCTGCTCAACCCGGACCCGACCCGGCTGGCCCCGAGCCCGCCGTTCCAGGCCGAGGCCGCCGCGTGGCGCGAGCTGGAGACCTGGTTCGAGGGCAGGCTCGACCGGCCCGAGTGAGCCGCTACCCGAGCATCACCGCGTAGCCCGGCTTGATCACGTCGTCGATGATCTTCAGCCGGTCCGGGAACGGGATGAACGCCGACTTCATCGCATTGATGGTGAAGCGCTCCAGGTCGCTCCAGCCGTAGCCGAAGGTCTGCACCAGCTTGAGCATCTCCGCGCTCATGCTGGTGTCGCTCATCAGCCGGTTGTCGGTGTTCACCGTGACCCGGAAGCGGAGCCGGGCGAGCAGGTCGAACGGGTGCTTGTCGAGCGAGGGGACGGCGCCGGTCTGCACATTGGACGACGGACAGAGCTCCAGCGGGATCCTGGTGTCCCGCACGTACTTCGCCACCAGCCCGAGTTCGGCGTCGGCGACCGAGCCCGCGACGGTGATGTCGTCGGTGATCCGCACCCCGTGGCCGAGCCGGTCGCAGCCGCAGTAGGCCAGCGCCTCGTGGATCGAGGGCAGCCCGAAGGCCTCGCCCGCGTGGATGGTGAAGTGCGCGCTGTTGGCCCGCATGTACTCGAAGGCGTCCAGGTGCCTGGTGGGCGGGTAGCCCGCCTCGGCCCCCGCGATGTCGAAGCCGCCGACGCCGCGGTCCCGGAAGCGCACGGTGAGCTCGGCGATCTCGCGCGAGCGGGCGGCGTGCCGCATGGCGGTGAGCAGGCACACCACCCTGATCCGGCCGCCCGCCGCCGCGACCAGCGCCTCGCCGTCGCGGAAGCCCGCAAGGGTGTGCTCGACCACCTCGTCCAGGGTGAGGCCGCGGTTCAGGTGCTGCTCCGGCGCGAACCGCACCTCCGCGTAGACCACGCCGTCCGCGGCGAGGTCCTCGACGCACTCGCGGGCGACCCGGCGCAGCCCCTCCGGGGTCTGCATGACGGCGACGGTGTGCGCGAAGGTCTCCAGGTAGCGCTCCAGCGAACCGCTGTCGGCGGCATCGCGGAACCAGGTGGCGAGCGACTCCGCGTCGGCGGCCGGTAGCTCGTCGTAGCCGCACTCACGGGCCAGTTCGAGGACGGTCGCGGGGCGCAGCCCGCCGTCCAGGTGGTCGTGCAGCAGCGCTTTCGGCGCGCGGCGGATCGAGGCGAGGGTGAGCGGCATCGGTCCTGTCATGACCCAACGTTAGCCGCCATCGGCGCCCGCGTACCGCTGGTTACCGGCTGTGGCAGCGCTGGTTCACCACCCGCTCGCCGGGTGCCCCCTTCCGGTTGGCCGCGGCGTCACGCGCGGCGGCGCCGCGCACTGCCGCGAACCGTTCGCGGCGGATGGCGCCGCGCGCCGCGGCGGCGTGCGGTACGCCGCCATCCAGTTCCGACCACGCGGATGGCACGCGCGCTCCGGTCACGCCTGCGGCAGGGGTCGGAGCGATCGTCCCTGCGCACCGGCTTGCCCGAGCGCGACGGGGGCGGCCGCACGGTGCGTGGCCTCGGGCGTGGGGAGCGGCGTCAGCCGATCCGGTCGAGGATCAGGGGGCCCGCGGGGGTGTCGCCCGCTTCGGGGGCGATCGTCGTCGCGCCGTCCAGGGCTGCGCGGGCGCCGTCGAAGGTCGCGGGGGTGTCGGTGTGCAGGGTGAAGAGCGGGGTGCCCGCGCGGACCCGCTCGCCGGGCTTGGCGTGCATGACCACGCCAGCCCCCGCCTGCACGGGATCACCCTGGCGGGCCCGGCCCGCGCCCAACCGCCAGGCGGCGATGCCGACCGCACGGGCGTCGAGCCGGGTGAGCACACCGTCCGCGGGGGCGGTGACGGTCTCGGTGTGCGCCGCGCGCGGGAGCGGGGCGTCCGGGTCGCCGCCCTGGGCGGCGATCATCGCCCGCCAGTGGTCCATGGCGCGCCCGGAGGCGAGGACATCGGCGGGGTCGGTGTCGAGCCCGGCGGCGGCGACCATCTCGCGGGCCAGCGCGAGGGTCAGCTCGACCACGTCCGCGGGCCCGCCACCGGCGAGCACCTCGACCGATTCGGCGACCTCGAGCGCATTGCCCGCGGTCAGCCCGAGCGGGCTCTCCATGGCGGTGAGCAGGGCGGTGGTGCGCACCCCGGCGTCGGTGCCGAGCTCGACCATGGTGCGGGCGAGTATCCGCGCGTCGGCCAGGTCGGGCAGGAAGGCCCCCGCCCCGACCTTGACGTCCAGCACCAGTGCCGCGGTGCCCTCGGCGATCTTCTTGCTCATGATCGAGCTGGCGAGCAGCGGCACCGACTCCACCGTCCCGGTGACGTCGCGCAGCGCGTACAGCTTGCGGTCCGCCGGGGCGAGGTCGGCGCCCGCCGCGCAGATCACCGCGCCGATCGCCGGATCCACCAGCAGCTCGCGCATCCGGGCGACCGGGATGTCGGCCTGCCAGCCCGGGATCGCCTCCAGCTTGTCCAGGGTGCCGCCGGTGTGCCCGAGGCCGCGCCCGGAGAGCTGCGGCACGGCGGCGCCGCAGGCCGCGACCAGCGGCGCCAGCGGGAGCGTGATCTTGTCCCCGACCCCGCCGGTGGAGTGCTTGTCCACGGTGGGCCGCGGCAGGTCGGTGAAGTCCATCCGGCGGCCGGAGGCGATCATGGCGGCGGTCCAGCGCGCCGTCTCCCTGCGGTCCAACCCGCGCCAGACGATCGCCATGGCCAGCGCCGACATCTGCTCGTCCGCCACCGCGCCGCGGGTGTAGGCGTCGACGACCCAGTCGATCTGTGCGTCGGTGAGCTCGCCGCCGTCCCGCTTGGCCGTGATGATGGAAACCGCGTCGAGTGCCGTCACGGGCCCGAGTGTGGCACAGCGCCGCCGCCCGCGCCCGGCCGCGAAAGCCGCCGTGTGGGCGGCGGCTCGCGAACCGCGCGGCCCCGCCTCGACCGCTCCCGCAGCGTGGCAGCGGCCGGGCCGAGCGACGCCGCGGGGCGCGGTGCCGGGAGTTCAGCGCTCCTGTTCGCCCGCGGCGAGATCGTCCGGGCCGAAGGCGTCCGGGAGCAGGGCGCCGAGCGGCTTCGGCCCGGAGACGTGGTCGACGAGCAGCTCCGCGCCCCCGTGCTCGAAGAGCACCTGCCTGCACCGCCCGCACGGCATCAGGATCGCGCCGCGGGAATCGCAGACCGAGACCGCGCGCAGCCGCCCGCCGCCGCCTGCGACGGCATTGCCGACCAGCACGCACTCGGCGCACAGCCCGAGCCCGTAGGACACGTTCTCCACATTGCAGCCGGTCACCACCCGGTCACCGACCAGCGCCGCCGCGCCGACCGGGAAGCGCGAATAGGGCGCGTAGGCTCGTTCCATCGCCCCCCGCGCGCTCGCCCGCAGCCCCGCCCAGTCGATCGTCATCCGCACCCACTTTACGTTTTTCCGATTACCGCCGAGTAGCTTTCCGGGCACGGGTAGCGACGCGGTGAGACATTTTGCACATTGCGCCGGTGCGCAATGCGGAGCATCGCATCACCTCACCGCTCCCGGAGCGGAATACGGAGAAGTCGGACAGCAGCCGCGCCCTATTCGGTTTCCCCCTTGTCACACAGGGTATTTCACTGACGGAACCGGGTCGGGAAGACCCACCGCACCGGCCCGGAAACGGACATGCGGAGGCCGCACGACAACCCTTTCCGCTGCGACAAAGGTAAGCCTAACTCCAACCGGTGTAGCGCAACGCACGGCACGCCGAATTAGTTCCGGCAAACCCGGAGGATTAGAGTCGTTCACAGAACGGTTCAGTTTCCCGGCGGCGGGCCGGAGCGCAGCCACCTGGGCATTCGCCCCCTCCACGCAGCCGGCGTCGGATCTGTGACCGGGTCCATCAACGACGTTGGAGGCACCGCACGCTATGACCACGATCGAAGCTCCGGCTCAGCCGAAGCGGAAGACGCTGTACCGAGGCGACCCCGGAATGTGGTCCTGGGCGCTGCACCGGATCACCGGCGTCACGCTGTTCTTCTTCCTTTTCGTCCACGTGCTGGACACGGCGCTGGTCCGGGTGAGCCCCGAGGCCTACAACGCCACGATCGAGACGTACAAGAACCCGCTGGTCGCCCTGATGGAGATGGGGCTCGTCGTCGCCGTGCTCTTCCACGCGCTGAACGGCGTGCGGGTCATCCTGGTCGACTTCTGGTCGCAGGGCCCGCGCTACCAGAAGCTGATGCTCTGGGTCGTCCTCGGCGTCACCGCGGTGCTGGCCGGCGGCGCCATCGGCCGGATGTTCTACTACCTCTTCACGGAGCACTGAGATGTCTGCACCCGTTCTCGGCAAGTCCTACGACCGCCCGGCCAGCCTCGACCTGCCGCGCTCGCCGCGCGGCCGGGCGGGCAACAACTTCGAGAAGTACGCCTGGCTGTTCATGCGCTTCTCCGGGCTGCTGCTGATCTTCCTGGTGATCGGCCACATGTCGATCATGCTGCTGCTCGACGGCGGCGTGAAGCGGCTGAACTTCGCCTTCGTCGCGGGCCGCTGGTCCAGCCCGTTCTGGCAGATCTGGGACCTCTCCATGCTCTGGCTGGCCCAGCTGCACGGCGGCAACGGGCTGCGCACCGTGATCGCGGACTACTCCCGCAAGGACTCGACCCGGTTCTGGCTGAACACGCTGCTGGCCATCTCGATGATCCTGATCATGGGCGTCGGCACGTACGTCATCTTCACCTTCGACCCCAACATCAGTTAGGAACAGGCACCCTCGATGACAGACATTCGTCCTGTTCAAGAGCACCGCTACGACGTACTGATCGTCGGCGCGGGCGGCGCGGGCATGCGCGCGGCGATCGAGGCGGGGCCGCGGGCCAGGACCGCCGTCCTGACCAAGCTGTACCCGACCCGCAGCCACACCGGCGCGGCCCAGGGCGGCATGTGCGCGGCGCTGGCCAACGTCGAAGAAGACAACTGGGAGTGGCACACCTTCGACACCGTCAAGGGTGGTGACTACATCGTCGACCAGGACGCCGCCGAGATCATGGCCAAGGAGGCCATCGACGCGGTGCTCGACCTGGAGAAGATGGGGCTGCCGTTCAACCGGACGCCGGAGGGCCGGATCGACCAGCGCCGCTTCGGCGGGCACACGCGCGACCACGGCAAGGCGCCGGTGCGCCGCGCCTGCTACGCCGCGGACCGCACCGGCCACATGATCCTGCAGACGCTGTACCAGAACTGCGTCAAGCACGACGTGGAGTTCTTCAACGAGTTCTACGCGCTCGACCTGGTGCTCACCGAGACCGACCGCGGCCCGGTCGCCACCGGCATCGTCGCCTACGAGCTGGCCACCGGCGACCTGCACGTCTTCCACGCCAAGTCGATCATCTTCGCGACCGGCGGCTCCGGCCGGATGTACAAGACCACCTCGAACGCGCACACGCTGACCGGCGACGGCATGGCGATCGTGTTCCGCAAGGGGCTGCCGCTGGAGGACATGGAGTTCCACCAGTTCCACCCGACGGGGCTGGCCGGGCTCGGCATCCTCATCTCCGAGGCGGTCCGCGGCGAGGGCGGCATCCTGCGCAACGCCGACGGTGAGCGGTTCATGGAGCGCTACGCCCCCACCATCAAGGACCTCGCGCCGCGCGACATCGTCGCCCGCTCGATGGTGCTCGAGGTGCTGGAGGGCCGCGGCGCCGGGCCGAACAAGGACTACGTCTACATCGACGTGACCCACCTCGGCGAGGACGTGCTCGAGGAGAAGCTGCCCGACATCACCGAGTTCTCCCGCACCTACCTGGGCGTCGATCCGGTGAAGGAGCTGGTCCCGGTCTTCCCGACCTGCCACTACGTGATGGGCGGCATCCCGACCCGGATCCGCGGCGAGGTGCTGCGGGACAACGAGAACGTGGTGCCGGGGCTGTACGCCGCGGGCGAGTGCGCCTGCGTCTCGGTGCACGGCGCCAACCGGCTCGGCACCAACTCGCTGCTCGACATCAACGTCTTCGGCAGGCGCGCGGGGATCGCCGCCGCCGAGTACGCCGAGCGCTCGGAGTTCGTCGAGCTGCCGGAGAACCCGGCCGCCATGGTGCAGGACTGGCTGGCGCTGATCCTCTCCGACCACGGCAACGAGCGGGTGGCCGACATCCGGACCGAGCTGCAGCGGTCGATGGACAACAACGCGTCGGTGTTCCGCACCGAGGACACGCTGAAGCAGGCGCTCACCGACATCCACGCGCTCAAGGAGCGCTACGCGCGGATCACCGTGCAGGACAAGGGCAAGCGCTACAACAGCGACCTGCTGGAGGCGGTCGAGCTCGGCTTCCTGCTCGAGCTGGCCGAGGTCACCGTGGTCGGCGCGCTGAACCGCAAGGAGTCGCGCGGCGGGCACGCCCGCGAGGACTACCCGGACCGCGACGACGTCAACTTCATGCGGCACACGATGGCGTACAAGGAGGGCGCGGAGCTGCTCTCGGACATCCGCCTCGACTTCAAGCCGGTCGTGCAGACCCGCTACGAGCCGATGGAGCGTAAGTACTGATGACTGCCGTACTCGAGAAGACGACGCCGTCGAACCCGGCACCGGTGCCGGAGGGCTCGGTCATGATCACCGTCAAGGTGGCGCGGTTCAACCCGGAGAACGACCTCGGCGCGCACTGGGAGTCGTTCCAGGTGCCTGTCCTCTCCACCGACCGGTTCCTGAACGTGCTCACCTACATCAAGTCCTACCTGGACGGCACGCTCACCTTCCGCCGCTCCTGCGCGCACGGGGTCTGCGGCTCCGACGCGATGCGGATCAACGGGGTGAACCGGCTGGCCTGCAAGGTCCTGATGAAGGACATGCTGCCCAAGGACGGCAAGAGCATCACCGTCTCCGTCGAGCCGATCCGCGGCCTGCCCGTGGAGAAGGACCTCGTGGTGGACATGGAGCCGTTCTTCGACGCCTTCCGCGCGGTCAAGCCGTACCTGATGACCTCGGGCAACGAGCCGACCCGCGAGCGGATCCAGAGCCAGGCCGACCGCGCCAGGTTCGACGACACCACCAAGTGCATCCTCTGTGCCTGCTGCACCACCTCGTGCCCGGTGTACTGGCACGACGGCAGCTACTTCGGCCCGGCCGCGATCGTGAACGCGCACCGCTTCATCTTCGACAGCCGGGACGAGGGCGCGCGCGAGCGGCTGGACATCCTGAACGACGTCGAGGGCGTGTGGCGCTGCCGCACCACCTTCAACTGCACCGACGCCTGCCCCCGCGGCATCGAGGTGACCAAGGCGATCCAGGAGGTCAAGCGGGCCCTGCTCTTCGCCCGCTGAGCCCGGAGCACTCCGCGGCGACGGCCGCTCTCGCCACCGGCGCGAGAGCGGCCGTCGCCGTCTCACCAGCCGTCCGGCAGCGGATCCGCGCGGGACCAGCGCTCGCCGGCGAGCACCACGTGGCCGAGGAAGCGCAGCCCGACGGTGTTCGCGGCGGCGCCGAGCACGGTGCTGGCGCGCCGGTCGTCGTAGCTGGGGGACGGATCACCGGACGGGTGGTTGTGCACGACGGCGAAGGCGCGGCCGTCGTGCCTGAGCACGGTATTCAGGATCTCCCGCACCGGCACCGCGACCTCGTCCAGCGCGCCCTGCGCGACGAAGACCCGGTGCCGCAGCCGGTGCCTGGCATCGCAGACCAGGACCAGCAGCCACTCCACCCTGGCCCCGGTGAAGAGCGGGGCCGCCACCGCGGCCACGTCGGCCGCGCCCGCGAGCACCCGGCCGGGGGCGGCGCCGCGGGCCCGCGCGGCGAGGTGGAACGCGGCGACCACCGTCGACGCCTTGGCGACGCCCATGCCGGTGCGTCTGGCCAGCTCCTCGGGGCGGGCGGCGGCCAGCCCGGCGGGCCCGCCGTACTCGGCGAGCAGGGCGAGCGCGAGCTCGACCACGCCGATGCCGCGGTTGCCCTCGCGCAGCAGCAGCGCCAGCAGCTCACCGTCGGTGAGCGCGTGCGCCCCGAGCGCGAGCAGCCGCTCCCGTGGACGCTGATCGCCGGGTAGACCGGCCAACGGTACCGACATCGAACCCCCTCCATGCACGGTGCAGGTGCGCCATGATGCCAGGGGGTACCGACAGACCGGTCAGCCGTCGAGCACGACCGGCTCGCGCGGTGGCAGCGCGGCGAGCCGGTCCGCGGTCAGCCGCTCGAGCTGCCGCAGCTGCCGCTCGTGCACGACGATCCGGCGCAGCGCCTCGTTGACGGTGGCGTTGCTGCTCGACGTGCCCATGATGGCGGCGGCGTCGGCCAACAGCCGCTGGTCCAGATCGATCCGCACAGTTCGCATGCGTCCTCCTCAATACATTCGCCATCTTGCGTCATGCGAGCCGTCGAAGCGAGAGCTTCGGCCCGAATCACGTACCGCGGTGTTCCCAACTGAGCAGTGTGTACAGCTGCGGCGGCGGCCGTTGCCGTGCCCGGCCCCGCGGTGCTTGCATCGGGGCATGTTCACCGAAGCGCAGCTCTACTCGCCGGTGACCCGCGACGGCGACGGCGCGGTCAGCGTCCGGCTGAGCGCCGACCACCCCGGTGCGCGCGACCCCGAGTACCGCGCCCGCCGCGGCGCGATCGCGGCACTGGCGCTGGCGCACGCGCCGGGCGAGCCTGCGCCGCGGGTGGCCTACACCGAGCGCGAGCACGCCGTCTGGCGCACCGTCGCGGCCGAACTCGCGCGCAAGCACCGGCGCTACGCCTGCGCCGAGATCCGGCGCGCGGCCGCGGAGTTCGGGCTGCCCGCCGACCGGGTGCCGCAGCTGGACCAGGTCTCGGCCGCGCTGGCGCCGCTGAGCGGGTTCCGCTACGCGCCCGCGGCCGGGCTGGTTCCGCTGCGGCAGTTCTTCGGCGCCTTCGCGGACCGGACCTTCCACGCCACCCAGTACCTGCGGCACCACAGCGCCCCGCTCTACACCCCGGAACCGGACGCCGTGCACGAGATCGTCGGGCACGGCACCCAGCTGGCCAGCGCGCGGCTGGCCGCGCTGTACGTCGCGGTGGGCGCGGCGGCGCGCAGGCTGCGCACCGACGCCGCGCTGAAGTTCCTGGCCGACGTCTTCTGGTTCTCGCTGGAGTTCGGGGTGCTCCGGGAGCGCGGCGAGCTCCGCTGCTACGGCGCCGGGCTGCTCTCCTCGTACGGCGAGATCGAGGAGTTCCGCGCGGCCGCGCTGCGCCCGCTGGACGTGGCCGCCATGGGCACCGCGGTCTACGACATCGCGCACTACCAGCCGGTGCTCTACTGCGCCCGCTCGTTCACCGAGGTGGAGGAGGTGCTCGGCGCCTTCTTCACCGGCATGGACGACGACACCCCGGCCCGCTGCGCCAGGGACGGGCGGCTACCCGCCTGACCGGCCGAGCCGCAGGCCGTCCTCCAGCTGGGCCATGGCCGAGTCCAACGCCCGCCAGTCCAGCGGCCTGCCGAGCACGGTGACGAGCGCGGCGCCGACGAACGCGCCCGCCAGCACCCTGACCTCCCGGTCGGCGGGGTCGCGGCCCAGCCGCTCGGCGAACAGCCCGGTCAGCATGTCGACCCCACGCTCGATCTCCAGCGCGATGGCCGAGCGCAGCTCGGGGGTCCGGTAGAGCAGGTCATGGCGCTCCCGCTCGAAGGCGAGCTCCGCCGGGGACAGCGTGCGCAACACCGCTCGCACGGCCGCCCGCAGCGCCGCGAGCGGGCTGCACTCCGGCGGCTGCGCACGGAACTCGGCGATCAGCGGGGCCGCCAGGT
The DNA here is from genome assembly GCF_042667085.1 of Nocardia sp. NPDC057353. Taxonomy (NCBI): domain Bacteria; kingdom Bacillati; phylum Actinomycetota; class Actinomycetes; order Mycobacteriales; family Nocardiaceae; genus Nocardia; species Nocardia sp. NPDC057353. The sequence continues at coordinate 39,765 of NZ_JBHVAK010000051.1, read as the reverse complement.
GGTCGGCGAGGACCAGCTGCTCCTTGGCGGGGAAGTAGCGGAAGAAGGTGCTCGGCGAGACCGCGGCGGCGGCCGCGATCTGCTCCACCGTCGTCGCCGCGTACCCCTGCGCCCGGAACAGCGAGAAGGCCCGCTCGCGGATGGTGCGGCGGGTGCGCTCCTTCTTGCGCTCGCGCAGTCCGCGCCCCGCGACGTCATCGGCCATGCCCCCGATTCTGACGGATCGGCGGCGCGGCGTGTCCACCGCTTCCGCCGCGCTGTCCAGACCCCGATACCCTTCTCCGTGATGAACACTCGCGACCCGTGGCGCGCGGTCGCCGCGGTGCTGGCCACCGCCGCCCTGCTCGCGGGCGCCGGGGCCGCACCGGCTCTCGCCCAGCCCGCCGAACCGCCGACCACCACCCCGTTCAGCACGCCGGACACCGGCGACTGCGCCCAGCGGACCAGCCCGCCCGCCCCGGTCGACCTCTCCGAGGTGCCTGCGCCCGGCGAGCGCGCACCCGGGCCGCTGCCGGTGCCGAACCCGCCGATCGGCGGCAGCCGGATGGCGGAATGCGGTGTGGTGCTGCCCGATTCGGCCAAACCCGTGCCCGCCGACATCTCCGCCACCGCCTGGCTCGTCGCCGACCTCGACACCGGCGAGGTGCTGGCCGCCAAGGACCCGCACGGCCGGTACCGGCCAGCGAGCACCATCAAGGTGCTGCTCGCCACCGTCGCGCTGCGCGCGCTGAAGCTGGACACCGTGGTCACCGGCACCGCCGCGGACGCCGACGTGGAGGGGACCAGGGTCGGGATCGGGCCGGGCGGGCGCTACAGCAACCGGCAGCTGCTGCAGGCGCTGGTGATGGCGTCCGGGAACGACGCCGCGCACGCGCTCTCCGCCCAGCTCGGCGGCGACCCGGTGACGGTCGCCAAGATGAACGAGCTGGCCCGCGAGCTGCGGGCGCTGGACACCAGGGCCGCGACCCCGTCCGGGCTGGACGGACCCGGCATGAGCACCTCCGCCTACGACCTGGCGGTGCTCTTCCGCGAGGCCATGTCGGAGCCGCGGTTCGCCGAGTTCATCCGCACCGAGCAGATCGATTTCCCCGGCTTCCCGCCGGACCCGCGGATCCCCGGCGACACCGACCACCCCGGCTTCGTGATCGGCAACGACAACCACCTGCTCTACAACTACGAGGGCGCGCTCGGCGGCAAGACCGGCTTCACCGACGACGCCAGGCAGACCTTCGTCGCGGGCGCCGCGCGCGACGGCCGCAGGCTGGTGGTGACGCTGCTCAAGGCGGATGTGCGGCCGCTGCGGCCGTGGGAGCAGGCGGCGCGGCTGCTGGACTACGGGTTCGCCGTGCGGGCGGGCACCGGGGTCGGGTTGCTGCCCGCCGAAGCGGCGGAGGCGCCCGCGCCGGGAGCGCCCACCCTGGCCGCGCCGCCCGTCGGCACCGGGACGGACCGGTCGGGGCCGAGCAGCGACGCCCGCGAGCGCGCCCGGCTCTTCTTCGTCGCCGCAGGCGTCTTCGTCGTGCTCGCGCTGCTCGTCGCCGCGCGCGGGGTCAACCGACGCAGGCGCTGATCACCGCTTGCGCAGCAGCGAAAGGCCAAGCGCGGCAAGGGCACCGGCGCCGAACCAGGCGGCACCGGCCGCGGCCGTGGTCCCGGCGGGCCCGACCCGCGGCTCGATGATCGCGGGCGCGGGCGCGGGGATCACCGCCTCGCGCTCGTTCTCCCGCGCGGTCGCCGCCCACGCTGTCGCGAAGAGCACGATCCGGTAGGTGATGTAGCTGAACACCATGAGCCCGATGATCGAGCCGAAGGTCGCCCCGGCCGGGCTGCTCAGCACCGTCTGCAGGTAGAACGAGGCACCCAGCTTGAACACCTCGAAGACCACCGCGGCCAGCGCAGCCGCCTTCACCGCGCTCTTCAGCGTGACCGGCTCGCGCGGCAGCCGGGCGATGATCCAGCAGAAGACCGCCAGCGAGGCGAGCGAGCCGAGCAGGATGCCGATCAGCACGAGCAGGAACCGCGCGCCGGGCAGCTCGGAGAGCTTGAAGAACTCCAGCAGCCGCTCCCCCAGCCCGCTGGAGGCCAGCCCGGAGAGCCCGAGCGAGACCACCATGGCCAGCCCGAGCCCGACCAGCGCGACGAAGTCGGAGAGCTTGGTGACGAACCAGTTCCCCTCCTCGGTCTTCTGGTCCCACTGCTCGGTGAGCGCGGCGCGCAGGTTCGACATCCAGCCGAGCCCGGTGTAGACGCCGGTGAGCAGGCCGAGCACGCCGACCGTGCTCCTGGACCGAATGGCCTGGTCGATCAGGTCGTTGAGTTGGTCGCCCATCGAGCCGGGGATGTTCTCGATGACCTTCTGCTGCACCTCGGCGAGCAGCTCGGGGTTGCCCGCGAGCACGAACCCGGCGGCCGCGAAGGCCACCATGAGCAGCGGGAAGAGCGAGAGCACGGTGAAGTAGGTGATGCCTGCGGCGTAGTAGTCACCGCGCTGCCGCTGGTAGCGGCCACCGGCCCGGACCAGGTGGTCCAGCCACGGCCGAGCCTGGATGCGCCGCTCGATGCCTGCCTTGGTGTCGTCGATCGACTGCATGGTCTCGCCCCTCGGTCCGGCCCCCGCGCCCACTCATCGAGTGAGCAGACCGACCCGATCGTAAACCTGCGCGAGCGTGTTGCCCGCGATCTCGCGCGCCCGCTCGGCGCCCGCGGCGATGATGCGGTCGAGTTCGCCCTGATCGCTCAGGTACTCGTCCACCCGGGCGCGCAGCGGGGTGACGAAGTCCACCAGCACCGCCGCGACGTCGGCTTTCAGATCGCCGTAACCCTTGCCCGCGTAGTCCTTGTCGAGGGTCTCGATCGGGGTCCCGGAGAGCGAGCTCAGGATCACCAGCAGGTTGCTGACGCCCGGCTTCGCCTCCGGGTCGAAGCGGATCTCGCGCTCGGTGTCGGTGACCGCGGAGCGGATCTTCTTCGCCGTCACCTTCGGGTCGTCGAGCAGGTTGATCAGCCCGGCGTCGGTCGAGGCCGACTTGCTCATCTTGGCCGTCGGGTCCTGCAGGTCGTAGATCTTGGCGGTGCCCTTGACGATGTGCGCCTCCGGCACCACGAAGGTCTTCTTGAAGCGGGTGTTGAAGCGCTGCGCGAGATTCCGGGTCAGCTCCAGGTGCTGGCGCTGGTCCTCGCCGACCGGGACCTGGTGCGGGCGGTAGAGCAGGATGTCTGCGGCCATGAGCACCGGGTAGGTGAAGAGCCCGACGGTGGTGTTGTCCGCGCCCTGCTTGACCGACTTGTCCTTGAACTGGGTCATCCGGCTCGCCTCGCCGAAACCGGTGATGCAGCTCAGCACCCAGGAGAGCTCGGCGTGCTCGGGCACCTGGCTCTGCACGAAGAGCGTCGACTTGGCCGGGTCGATGCCGATGGCGAGCAGCTGCGCGGCCGCGCCGCGGGTGCGCTTGCGCAGCTCCTTCGGGTCCTGGGCGACGGTGATGGCGTGCAGGTCAGGGATGAAGTACAGGGCGTCGTAGTCGTCCTGCATGGTGACCCAGTACTGCAGCGCGCCCAGGTAGTTGCCGAGGTGGAACGAGGAGCTGGTCGGCTGGATTCCGGAGAGCACGCGCTGCTTGCGCTCGCCGGGCTGCGCTGGACTGGACATGCCCCGATCTTCGCACGGCGCATCAAGCGGAATTGCGGGTGTCCACCCCCGGCATGCTCGGCCTTCCGGTGCGCACCAGCTGCTGCTCGCGCTTCGACACCAGCTTGTACATCGGCGCGCTCGGCCCGGCCAGGGTGGTGCGCAGCACCGGGGGCAGCAGCGGCGGCCGCAGGTGCGCGGCGCGCGCGGCCCGCACCAGCGCCCGGTACCCCGCCTCCTCGCGCAGCCCCCAGCGCATGCCGTACATCTCCCTGATGCGCGGCGGCAGGCTGCCCTGCACCATCAGGAAGAAGCCGGAGGTGAGCTGCTGCAGCGGCGGCCGCTGCGGGTACGGCACCCGCTGCCCGGCCAGGTAGGAGCCGACCAGCTTCGCCTCCTCGGTGAGGAAGAGCTGGTCCGAGGCGAGGTAGCCGTCGAAGTACGCGCGGAAGCCGCGGTAGCTCGCGGGCGCGGCGCTGCGCGGCATGCCGAAGAGCTCGCCCCAGCGCACGTAGTCCTGGTAGAGCCCCTCGCGCTCGCCGTCGGTGAGCCGGTGCACCAGCAGGTCGTACATGACCTCGGCGGAGTCGAAGGTGAAGGCCATGGTCAGGAACATGAGGTGCGGGTCGTTCGCGGAGTAGGCGGTGCCCGCCGGGTGGTGCGCGCCCGCGTCCTCGGGGAGCGCGCCGCGGACCGGGGCGTGCCTGCGCGCGGTGTAGGCCAGCGCCCGGTCGGCCTCGTCCCTGGTGCCGAGGAAGACCGCCTCGAAGAGCCTGCCGGTGAGCGCGAGCCGGGTGTAGGGGGTGGCGCGGTGCGCGGTGTTCTCCGCGGTGCCGACGTAGAGCAGCGGGTTCACCGCGCCGACGACGAGCGCGCGCTGCCCGTAGGTCAGCCCGACGATGCGCTTGCGCATGACCCGCCTGGCCATGGAGCTCTCCGCGAAGTATCCGGTGCTAATCGGGGGTGCCGCCTTCCGTTCGTGGCATCTGGCAAGATGATCCCCCAGATTGCGGCGCGGGGCAAGCGCAGGGAGCCGGAACACGGCCGTGTCAGAATCGAGACCGTGACGGCCCAGCGAACCTACGGCGGCGTCTCCGCCGACGAGCGGCGGGCGCAGCGGCGATCGGCCCTGCTCACAGCGGCGCTGGAGATCGTGGGGACGCACGGCCTCGGCAAGCTCACGGTCTCCGGGCTGTGCACCGCGGCCGGGCTGAACGAGCGGTACTACTACGAGAGCTTCGACAGCAGGGACGCGGTGCTCACCGCGCTGATCGACAGCATCGCCGAGGAGCTCGCGGCCGCCATCCTGAACGCGCTGCGCACCGCCCCCGACGAGCCGGGCGCCAAGGCGCAGGCCGCCATCGCCGCGGGCATCCACCTGCTCACCGACGACCCGCGCAAGGCCGAGGTCGCGCTCATCGCGGGCATGGCCACCCCGGAGCTGCGCGCCCGCACCAATGCCACCGTGCGCGCCTTCGCCCGGCTGGTGGCGGCGCAGGGCGGCGACTTCTACGGCGTCACCGACCCCAGCTCGGCCCCGCTCATCGACTTCCGCGCCACCTACCTGGTCGGCGGCCTCGTGCAGACCCTGACGGTCTGGCTGCAGGGCGACCTGACCATGTCGAAGGAGCAGCTCATCGAGCACACCACCGAGGTGTTCGTGCTGCTCGGCGAGGACCTGGCGCGGCGCTTCAGAACGTGAGCGGCACCGCCCGCACCGGGGCGGGCTCGCCCTGCAGCACCACCCGGAAGCGCACGTTCCTGCGCTCCCAGTACGCCGCGCCGTCCCGCATGGCGTCCGCGAACCACTCCCGCTCGGCGGGCTGTTCGGCCAGCAGCTCCGCCGAATCCCTGACGACCGCCAGGTACCCCTCGGCCGTGCCGAGGCTCTCGTCCAGGTCGCGCAGGCACTCGTCGAAGGCGTCCTTGTTCGCGCCGAAGTAGTACGGGAACTGGAGGGCGGCGGCGAACTCGTCGAAGACGCCTTTCACGGTGCGCATCCGACTGCCGCGCAGTTCACGCACCACGAAACCGGCAGGCGCGCGGTGGCGGACCTCGCTGAACTCGGCCGGGTCGACCGCGAGCGAGCCCAGCGGTGCGTCCGCGGCGAGGAAGCCTGCCAGCGTGATCGGCCTGGTCATCAGCGCATCCTCGTGAAGGTGGCGTAGTGGTCGCCGGTGTACCAGGCGGTGCCGTCGCTGCCGGTGACTATGCGCTCGGCGTCGCGCGATCTGTTGCGCTGCTTCGGGTTGACGTCCCACTCCTGGTAGGTGACCGGTCTGCCGTCGGCGCCGGTGCGCGGGAGGTTGCCTTCCCTGTTCTGCCAGCGTTCGCCGCCCTTGGTGCCGGGCGCGTTGGCGGAGTCCGGCCAGCGGCCCGCGTCGATTTCCGCCAAGGTCTCGTAGGCGCGGGCCGGGACACCGGGCGCCTGCGCGGTGATCGGCGTATTCCGGTCTGCCGAGGGGGTCGCGGGCTTCGCCGACTGCGTGGTCGCGGACGGTGCGGCGCTCCCGGGGTCGTCGCCGCCGCGCGCGAACAGGCCGACCAGGACGACGACGACCAACCCGCCGAGCGCGATCAGTACCTTCGTCAGGGCGCTGCGTCCCGTGCCCTGCCCGCTCATCATGACGATGAACTTACGTCACCTACCGATCGTCACCCCAGGTACGGAGCCGACCCCTGTTCGACGTGGTGGCGCAGTCGAAGCCGGACAGTATCGTGCACGGGCAGCGCATCCAGTTCTTCGAGGCCGAAAAACTTCACTTCCGTCGACTCGTCGGATACCGAGATCTCCCCGCCGATCACCCGGCCGTAATAGACCACCGCGAACTCTTGCCTGATCTCTCCATCCGCGTGGACGATGACGTGCTCGGGATCGGTATAGATACCGAGCAGGCCCGTGATCGTTATAGCGAGCCCGGTTTCTTCACGGGTCTCCCGAACAGCGCAATCTGCAAGAGTCTCGCCCAACTCCATAATCCCGCCGGGAAGCGACCAGTTACCCGAATCGCCACGACGCTGCATCAGCACGCGTCCACGCTCATCGGTGACCAGTGCCGAAGCTCCCGGCTTCAGCGAGTTCGGAAGGGGGGCGTCCGGGTCTCGGTAGTAATCACGCCGTGCGCCCACTACGCCGCGATACCTACTTCATCGCATAGACGCCGGATATCGGTGCGCATCCCCGATGGCGGATTCTTCCGCAGCCCGTGCAGCATCTCCCGGGCGAAGCCGTTGTATCGAATCGTCTCCGGCGCGGTTTGTGCCGCCTTGTCCAGCAGCGCGAAGGCGGCCACGTGTTCGTCGCGGTGCGTATGCGCCCGTGCCACCTCGATGAAGTGGCGGGATCGTCGCGGCACCGACGCGATGCTGTCGGCATCGAAGCTGTTCGCAGCCCGCAGCGCTTCACCCGAGCGCCGCAGTTCCACGCCGAGAGTCGTGGCGTGCGCTGCCATGACCGGCACCGAGAACGAGGTCTGGACGTGCCGATATCCGGGGCCGAGCGCACGGGCCGTCCGATCTGCCTTCTCCCAGTACGCCCAGGCTTCACCATGCCGACCGCGGCGAGCGTGGACGTAGGCGAGCTCGGCGGCCAAAGCGCCGGTGATGCCGCGCCAATCGTCCGACGTGTTGTCGCGATCGAGGTAGGGAGCGATTCGCTCGCTCGCTGTCCGGGCGAGGCCGAGCGCTTCCTCCCAGCGCCCGGAATCCCGCAGCGCCTGGACCATCGCCCAGGCGCCACAGGCGATGACGTAGGGGTCGTCGGATTCGTAGCCCTCGTTCAAGGCCCGGTCGGCGACGAGCCAGACCAGCTCCGGAGCGGGTTGATAGGCGACGTAGAAATCCGCCAGTTGATAGACGCCCGCCAGAACCCGACGCGCGGCTCGGCGGTCTGGTCCGCCGGAGCGGACCGCGCCCTGCGCGTCTCGGATCAGGCCGGGCAGCAGTGCGCCCAATTGCGTTCTGTGGTCCGGGCTGGAATGGCGAATTGTCCAAGCCTGATTCAGGCGTACCGCCAGGTGCCCCACCGATTCTGGTCGTGGCGCGCTGTGCATTCGGTAATCGGTGAGCGCCAATTGCACGTCGGTCAGCGCCGCATGACGTTCGCCGGCGAAAATACCGACGGGGACGGCATGACCGTCTCCAGTCAGCTCGGCCAGGTCCTCGATTTCCAGAGCCCGCGCGATGCGGAGCAGCATCGGCAGCGCAGGCGTCTTGATGCGGCCGTTCTCCACGGCCTTGACCCATTCGGCAGACCTGCCGAGAAGTCCGGCCAGCACCGGCCGCGACATGCCCCGTCGGGTCCGGAGCCGTTTGATTCGCATCCCGATCGGGAGTTCATCGGTTGTCATCGTGGGATCACCTTCCCGCCTGGCGTCACCTCGTATCAAGGGTATCCGCTGCGTAGGGGGTAGGAAATGTACCCAGCGCGGGCGCACGGACTTCCTACCGTCTTTCCCCAGCGCTCGGCACCGGTGTCGGCCCCTGGTGTCGAGCGCGAACCACTCGACGAAGGGGGAATTGATGAGAAAGTCCTTGCCGCAACGTGTTCCGTTCCCTCGGACGCAGCGACAACACCGCGCCGCCTCACCGGAGACACTGCAAGCCGTCGCGGACGCGCTCCGCACCTGGCAGGGGCCAGAAGTGAGCAAGGAACAGAGGGTGCCTCCCTCTCCGGCGCCGGACGAGCCGGATGTGCATCTGCGCATCCGGCTCGGCGGGACACCGCTGGACTACGTCGCCTGCCTGACTGCGGCACTGATCTTCGTGCAGGAGCAGGCGGAACGCCGGTACGTGGATGCGGTGTGGGTGGACACCGACTGCGCTGCGCGATTCCGCCGGCTACCGAACGAACGTCTGTACCTGATCACCTAGGAAGTGCGGCTGTCCACCAGGGTCATGCTGGGCCGAGAACCGGTGAGCCCCGGTAGCGCGCTGAACCCGACCGTGACGGGGGCATGATCGGACCACCGCTCGGCGTAGGTGGCCGCCCGCTCTACTCGCGCGGACTCCGCGGACACCGCGATATCCGCGGTGGCGTAGAGCGCGTCGATGCGCCAGCCGGTGTCGTTGTCGTACGCGCGGCCGCGGTAGGACCACCAGGAATACGGCCCATCCACGTCAGGGTGCAGGGCGCGCACGACGTCCACCCACCCGTTGGCGAGCAGTTCGTCGATCCAGGCGCGCTCCTCGGGGAGGAACCCGGAGGACTTGCGATTGGCTTTCCACGCCTTCAGGTCCCGCTCGGTGTGCGCGATGTTCCAGTCACCCGCCACCACCATCGCGCCGGTACGAGCACCCAGGTGGGCGCCGAGCTCGGCGAGGAAGCGGTACTTCTCGTCCTGGCGCGGGGTGCCTGCGTCACCGGAGGGGACGTAAACGCTGGCGACGGTGGACCCGTCGAAGTCCGCTTCGATGTACCGTCCGGATCCGTCGAATTCGGCACTGCCGAAACCGATCCGGACGGCCGACGGCTCCTGCCGGGAGAGGATCGCGACTCCGGCGCGGCCCTTGGCCCCCGGCTCGGCGTTGGCCAGATGCCAGTCCCGCAGCGCGGGAGCGAGCGCGGCGCGGGTCTGGGCATCAGTGGCCCTGGTTTCCTGTAGGCAGACGATGTCGGCCTCGGTGGCGGCCAACCACTCCAGGAGCCCCTTGCCGGTTGCCGCTCGAACTCCGTTGACGTTGACGGTTGTGATGATCGCAGCCATCGAAAAACCGTACAATGCTGGTCACACGTACGTTTCCGGCGCCACACCCGGCACCGAGCGTCCGCGGGAGCCCACCGCACCGGCGGGCTCCGCAACCCCGGGGCCGACCGGCCCCGGCGAACGACCCCCGGGCGTCGCGACACCGCCGTCACCGCCCAGGAAGGGGTGCCGACGATGTCGTCCGACACCGGTTCTTCCCGCCGCACTTTCCCGCGCGCCCCCTTCGTCCGCCGCCGCCGGGTCGGGCCGCTCGACGCGGCCGTCCCGGACGCCAAGCCCCTGGCCCCCGCCGCAGGCGAACTGCTCCCGACACCCACCGGCGGCCGCGCTGAGGCACGGGAGGGCACGGCGGAACCCGCCGCCAGTGGGCCGAGCGAGGAACCGCTGACCCGCCCTTCGGGCACCCGACGCGTCACCCAGTTGCCGGTGCGCCCGGCACCCGAACCCGCACCGAAGCCGAAGCGCCCGACGGCGACCCGCCCGCAGCCGATCGCCGCACTGCACCTCGGCTCCGGCGACCCGCTCCTGCTCCTGCACGGCTTCCTGCTCTCCCCGCACTGCTGGGAGCAGGTGGCAGCGCGCATGGCGGCCCGCTGCGAGGTCTTCGCCCCTGCGCTGCCCGGTCACTGGGGCGGCGCTCCGGTCGACGGCCCGCTCGACGTGGCGAAGCTGGCCGACCACGTCGAGCAGATGCTGGACGAGAAAGGCTGGCGCACCTGCCATATCGCGGGCAACTCGCTCGGCGGCTGGATCGGCGCCGAGCTGGCGCGCCGCGGCCGGGCCCGCACCCTGACGCTGATCGCCCCCGCCGGCGGTTGGCCGTCGCCCTCGCTCACCCAGTTCCGGGTCGGGCTCAAGTTCCTCGCGCTGGTGCCGTTCGCCGAGGCCGGGAAAAGGATCGGGGTGCGGCCGATGGACAACCCGGTCGTGCGCAGGCTGGCCGGGTACGCGCTGGCCAAGCACCCGGGCCGGGTCGCGAACCGGGATGCGAGCGCCGCCGTGCAGGCCGTCCTGCAGTGCGCGGCCATGGTTCCCATGCTGCTCGGCGGGGTGCGGCACCCCGCCCAGCCCGACCTCTCCACGCTCACCACCCCGGTGCGGCTGCTGCTCGCGGAGTACGACCGGGTGATCCCGAACCGCGTCTACGCCCGCCGCTACCTGGCCGAACTCCCCGACTCCGCGGACCGCATCCTGGTCAACGGCGTCGGCCACGTCCCCATGCTGGAGGCGCCGGACCGGATCGCCACACTCATCGCCGAGCACGTCTACGCCAGCCGGAGCCGGCTGCGCGCGCTGTAGCTATTCGTCCTCGCCCCGCGCGCGGCGCTCGTAGGCGCTGCGCGCGGCGGTGTCGACATCGTCGAGGAAGACCTTCTCCAGGCCGAAGGCGTGCGCCAGGTACTCGCTGACCTTCGTCGGCAGGAAGTACTGCGAGGCGACCAGCGCCCCGGCCAGCTTGGTGACCGCGACCCGCCGCTTCGGCTTGCCGATCAGCCCGGCCACCGCGGCCGCGATGTCCTCGGGCTCGGCGTTCTTCATGCCCTTGGCGCCCGCGGTGCCCGCCACCAGCTCGGTATTGGTGAAGGTCGGCAGCACCGCGGAGAACTCGACGCCCTGCTCGCGGTACTCGGCGCGCAGCGTGTCGGTGAGCGCGAGTACCGCCGCCTTGCTGGCGCAGTAGGTGGCCAGCCCGGGCGTCGGCGCCTCGCCCGCCAGCGAGGCGATATTGATGACGTGGCCGCGGCCGCGCGGCGCCATGCGCTGGGTAGCGAGCTTGCTGCCGACGATCACGCCGTGCACGTTGATGTCCATGATCCGGCGGCTCACCCGGTCGGGTTCTTCGTCGAAGCGGCCCGCGGGCATGATCCCGGCATTGTTGACCAGCACGTCCACCGGGCCGAGCTGCCGCTCCACCTGGTCGAGGAAGGCGGCGAACGAATCCGGGTCGGTGACGTCGAGTCTGCCGTAGACCTCGAGCCCGAGGTCGGCGCCCGCCTCCTTGACCTTCGGCTCGTCGATATCGCCGATCGCCACCTGGGCACCCTGGTCACGCAGGTGCTTGGCGGTGGCGAAGCCGATGCCGCGCGCGCCGCCGGTGATGACGACGACCTTGCCCGCGATGGTGGTTGCGGTAGCCATCTCGGTTCCTCTCAGCGCTTGGTGGCGGAGTCGGCGAGCAACCCCTTGGCGATGTGGGTGACCTGGATTTCATTGCTGCCCGCGTAGATCATCAGCGACTTGGCGTCCCGCGCCAGCTGCTCCACCCGGTACTCCTGCATGTACCCGTTGCCGCCGAACAGCTGGATCGCGTCCATCGCCACGTCGGTCGCCGCCTCCGAGGCGTACAGCTTCATCGCCGAGGCCTCGGCCAGGCTCGGCGGCTTCCCGGCCCGGCCGCGCTCCAGGGTGCTGAAGACCATGTTGCGCACGTTGATCCTGGCCACCTCCATCTTCGCCAGCTTGAGCTGGATGAGCTGGAAGCGGCCGATCTCCTGGCCCCAGAGCGTGCGCGACTTGGCGTAGTCGACCGAGAGCCGCAGGCACTCCTCGATGATGCCGAGCGCCTGGAACGCCACCCCGACGCGCTCGGCGGTGAAGCTGGAGCGGGCGCTCTCCCTGCCGTCACCGCTGTGGTGCTCCTCGGTCTCGCCGAGCAACCGGTCCTTCCCGAGCCGGACGTCGTCGAAGAAGAGCTGGCCGGTGGGCGAGGCGTGCAGCCCCATCTTCTTGAACGGCTTGCCCTGGGTGAAGCCGGGCATGCCGGAGTCGAGCACGAAGGTGAGGACCTTGCGGTCGCGCTTGGCGGTGGTGCCGTCGTCCAGCTTGGCGTAGACGATGACCACGTCGGCGTACGGACCGTTGGTGATGAAGGTCTTCTGGCCGTTGAGGATGTAGTCGTCGCCGTCGCGGCGGACCGTGGTCTGCATGCCGCCGAAGGCGTCCGAGCCGGAGTCCGGCTCGGTGATCGCCCAGGAGGCGACCTTGCGCATGGTCATGAGATCGGCGAGCCAGCGCTCCTTCTGCGCCAGCGTGCCGCGCGCCCTGATGGTGGCCGCACCCAGCCCGAGGCTCACGCCGAGCGCGCTGACCAGGCCCAGGCTCACGCCGGAGAGCTCGGAGATGAGCACCGCCATCATGGAGTCCTGCGAGTTCTCCTCGCCCGCGCCCGCGCTGCTCTCGCCCGCCCGCTCCCTGGCCAGCGACTTGCGCACCGCCTCGTCGGACATGGCGTCGATGCCGAACTGGGCGAAGAGCTTCCGGATCACCGGGTACGGCGGCAGCTCACCGCTCTCCAGCTCGTCCAGCTTGGGCCGGATCTCCTTGTCCACGAAACCGCGCACCGCGTCGCGGATCATCAGGTCGGTCTCGGACCACTCGAACATCGTTGTTCCTCCCGGCGCACATGCGTGCACGCTTGTATGAAAGTGACCATACCGCCGGGCCTGCGGGGGCGGGCGAGATCGCTGGAACCGGTGTCAGCGCGGCGCGCCGGGGGGCTGTTCCGGCAGCGTGCGGCGCAATTCGGTGACGGCGCGGAGCCAGCGGCGGCGGGCTCGTCCCGGGTCGGTGCCGACGAAGTCGGCGACCAGGATGCCGCGCAGCACGTCCATGGCGGTGTAGAGGAGGTCACGGAGCGGGCGGGCGTCGCGGTCGGCGGGGAGCAGGTGCGCGATGGTGGCCAGGACCATCTCGTCGATGACCGGCTCGGCCTCGCGCAGCGCGGCGGCGAGCACCGGGTCGGTGCGGCCCGCGATCCAGAGCTCGGCGGAGGCGGCGAAGAGCGGGCCCTGGTGCGTCTCCCAGAGCAGTTCGAGCGCGACACCGAGCGGGTCGGCGCTGGTGGTCGCGCGATCCAGTTCGCGGACCGCGACCTCGGAGCGGCGCTGCGCCAGGTGCCGGACGGCGGCGACCACCAGGTCCGCCTTGGCGCCGAAGTGGTGCACCTGGGCACCGCGGGTCACCCCGGCCCTGGCGGCGATGCGCGGCGTTGTGGTGCCCGCGTAGCCGTACTCGACCAGGCAGTCGACGGTGGCGTCGAGCAGCCGCTCACGCATGGCGCTGCTGCGCTCGTGCTGGGTGCGGCGGCCGCGGGTCACACTGCTGGCCATCAGCGGAGTCTACGCGCGAGGTGCGCGGGACCGGTGGCGCACGAATCGCGCGGGCAGCGCGGCACAGCGCGCGGGCAGCACGGTACAGCGCGAGCGGCGCGACGCAGCGCGAGCGGCGCGACGCAGCGCGCGGACAGCGGGGCAGCGTCTTACGAGAGGCCGGGTGCGGCCGCGGGATTGCGCTTGGCCAGGGCGACGGTGACCGTGAAGAGGACGACGCCGGTCACGGCGAGGGCTGCGCCGACCGCCGCGGGGGCGGTGTAGCCGTAACCTGCGGCGATCACCAGGCCTCCTAACCAGGCACCGGCCGCATTGGCGATGTTCAGCGCGGCGTGGTTGAGGGCGGCGGCGAGCGTCTGGGCGTCGGCGGCGACATCCATGAGCCGGGTCTGCAGCCCGGGGGCGAGCGCGGCGCCGGAGGCGCCGACCAGCAGCGCGCCGACCGCCGCGGTGACGGGGTTGTGCGCCGCCGCCACGAACCCGGCCAGGATCACCACCATGGCACCCATGCCGAGGAAGATCGAGCGGTCAACCCCGCGATCGGCCAGGAAACCACCGGCGATATTGCCGATCACCATCCCGACGCCGAAGAGCGCGAGCACCAGCGGCACCAGCGCGGAACCGAGCCCGGCCACGTCGGTGAGCGTGGTGGCCACGTAGGTGTACACCGCGAACATGCCGCCGAAGCCGATCGCCCCGACCGCCAGCGTGAGCAGCACCTGCGGCCTGCGCAGCGCGCCCAGCTCGGTGAGCGGGTTGGTGGTGACGATCCCGGTCAGCGGCGGAACGAAGCGCAGCAGCGCCGCGACGGTGGCGAGCCCGATCACCGCGACCACCACGAACGCCGAACGCCAGCCGAAGGCCTGGCCGAGCCAGGTGGCGGCGGGCACGCCGACCACATTGGCCACGCTGAGCCCCAGCATCACCGCCGCCACCGCCTTTGCCCGCTGCCCGGCGGGCGCCAGCGTCGCGGCGGCCAGCGAGGCGACGCCGAAGTAGGCGCCGTGCGGCAGCCCGGCGACGAAGCGCGCCGCGATCAGCGCGCCGTAGCTCGGCGCGAGCACCGTCGCCAGGTTGCCGACGGTGAACGCCACCATCAACCCGACCAGCAGCTTCTTCCGCGCCACCCGGGCGAAGGCGGCCGCGATCAGCGGCGCCCCGATCACGACGCCGAGCGCGTAGGCGGAGATCGCGTGCCCCGCGGTCGGCTCGGAGATCCGCAGCGCGCCCGCGATGTCGGGCAGCAGCCCCATGGCGACGAACTCGGTGGTCCCGATCCCGAACCCGCCGAGCGCCATGGCGAGCACGGCGGGCAGGTGCCAGCTGGTGCGCGGAGTCTCGACGGCGGTAGCGGTAGAAGTCACGCTTCCGTGCAACCCCGCGGTACCGCGGCGGGGTTCCCGATCCCGGGGTGAGATCGGCCACCCCCTCCGGGCCATGCGCGGATACGCGGAGACCCCCGCTCCGCAGTCGGCGGAACAGGGGTCTCGAAGCCGGGATCAGCGCAGCGCGCGCGCCAGGTTGGCGTCGAGCGCGCCGAGGAACTCCTCGGTGCTGAGGTAGCCCTGGTCGCCGCCGACCAGCGCCGCCAGGTCCTTGGTCATCTGCCCGCCCTCGACGGTCTTGATGACGACGTCCTCCAGCGTCTGCGCGAAGCCGATCACCTCGGGGGTGTTGTCCAGCTTGCCGCGGTGCTCCAGCCCACGGGTCCAGGCGAAGATCGACGCGATCGGGTTCGTCGAGGTCGGCTTGCCCTGCTGGTGCTGGCGGAAGTGCCTGGTCACGGTGCCGTGCGCGGCCTCGGCCTCACAGGTCTTGCCGTCCGGGGTGAGCAGCACCGAGGTCATCAGCCCGAGCGAGCCGAAGCCCTGCGCGACGGTGTCGGACTGCACGTCGCCGTCGTAGTTCTTGCAGGCCCAGACGTAGCCGCCCTCCCACTTCATGGAGGAGGCGACCATGTCGTCGATCAGCCGGTGCTCGTAGGTGAGCCCGGCGGCGTCGAACTGGCTCTTGAACTCGGCGTCGAACACCTCCTGGAAGGTGTCCTTGAACATGCCGTCGTAGGCCTTGAGGATGGTGTTCTTGGTCGACATGTAGACCGGGTAGTTCTGCTGCAGGCCGTAGTTGAACGAGGCCCGCGCGAAATCCTCGATGGACTTCTTGAAGTTGTACATGCCCATGACGACGCCGCCGTCCTCCGGCATCTTCACGACCTCGTGCACGATCGGCTCGCCGCCGTCCTCCGGGGTGAAGGTGAGGGTGACGGTGCCCGCCTCGAACACCTTGAAGTCGGTGGCGCGGTACTGGTCGCCGAAGGCGTGGCGGCCGATGATGATCGGCTTGGTCCAGCCCGGCACCAGCCGCGGGACGTTGGAGATGATGATCGGCGCGCGGAAGATCGTGCCGCCGAGGATGTTGCGGATGGTGCCGTTCGGCGACCGCCACATCTTCTTCAGCCCGAACTCCTCGACCCGCGCCTCGTCCGGCGTGATCGTGGCGCACTTGACACCGACGCCGTGCCGCTTGATCGCCTCGGCCGCGTCCACGGTGACCTGGTCGTCGGTCTTGTCGCGGTACTCGATGCCGAGGTCGTAGTACTCGAGGTTCACGTCGAGGTACGGGTGGATCAGCTTGTCCTTGATGAACTGCCAGATGATCCGCGTCATCTCGTCGCCGTCGAGCTCTACGACGGTGCCTTCAACCTTGATCTTGGACATGGATCTTCGTGTCCTCCTAGGGTGTGTGCCCTCATTGCACGGCCAGGCGAACACGCTTGTGAGCGGACCCCAGCTGTCCAACAGACAACGTCTATGTCCCGCTTGGTCGGCGAGACCCTGTGGTGCAAACAAGACAAGCGTACTGCTGCCCGACCTCGCATTGCACGGCGAGGGTCGCCCTTTCGGGGACCCCGGCTCGTTACCCGCGAGTAGGTCCGGCGTGACCGAGGACACGCCCCTTGCTCACGGTTCGAGCCTACGACGAGAGCCCGCCGGGGCGCAGCACCCACCCGCTCAGAGTCCACAGGAAGCAGCTGTGAGCGCATTCACAGCGGCTACCTGTGGATAACTCCGCACACGGGTTCGATCGGCAGACCTCGGTCCGGTTACGATGTCGAACAGGTCATGAGTGCCAGCGCCAAGCCCCGGCTCGCTGGCCGGCAACCCTCCAGCAGCGGCGGGGTGCTCCGGGTGACGACCCGGCTCCCGACGGCCGGGAGCAAGCGCGCTCTCCTGGAGGTAACACGTGACCGAGACGACCGACCCCACCGCGAACTGGTCCTTCGAGACCAAGCAGATCCACGCGGGTCAGGCCCCCGACGGCAGCACCAGCGCCCGCGCCCTGCCGATCTACCAGACCACCTCCTACACCTTCCGGGACACCGCGCACGCCGCGGCGCTCTTCGGCCTCGCCGAGCCGGGCAACATCTACACCCGGATCATGAACCCCACTCAGGACGTGGTGGAGCAGCGGATCGCGGCCCTCGAAGGCGGCGTCGCGGCGCTGGTCGTCGCCTCCGGGCAGGCCGCCGAGACCTTCGCCGTCCTGAACGTGGCGAACGCGGGCGACCACATCGTCTCCAGCCCGCACCTCTACGGCGGCACCTACAACCTCTTCCACTACACCCTGCCCAAGCTGGGCATCGCGGTCTCCTTCGTGGACGACCCGGACGACCTGGAGCAGTGGCGCGCCGCCGTCCGGCCGAACACCAAGGCCTGCTACGGCGAGACCATCGCCAACCCGAGCAGCGCCATCCTCGACCTGCCCGGCATCTCCGCCGTCGCGCACGCCGCGGGCGTCCCGCTGATCGTGGACAACACGGTCGCGACCCCCTACCTGCTGCGGCCGCTGGAGCACGGCGCCGACATCGTGGTGCACTCGGCCACCAAGTACCTGGGCGGCCACGGCGCCGCCATCGCGGGCGCGATCGTGGACGGCGGCACCTTCGACTGGCGCGGGAAGACCGAATCCGGCGAGGACCGCTTCCCCGGCTTCACCACTCCCGACCCCAGCTACCACGGCGCGATCTTCGCCGACCTGGGCGCGCCCGCCTTCGCGCTCAAGGCGCGGGTGCAGCTGCTGCGCGACCTCGGCTCCGCCGTCTCGCCGTTCAACGCCTTCCTGATCAGCCAGGGCATCGAGACGCTGAGCCTGCGCATGGAGCGGCACGTGCAGAACGCGCAGGCGGTCGCCGAGTTCCTCGCCACGCACCCGGCGGTCACCTCGGTCGCCTACGCCGGGCTGCCCACCTCGCCCTGGTACGAGCGCGCGCAGCAGCTCACGCCGAAGGGCGCGGGCGCGGTGATCGCCTTCGAGCTGAAGGGCGGCGTCGAGGCGGGCAAGAAGTTCGTCGACGCGCTGACGCTGCACAGCCACGTCGCCAATATCGGCGACGTGCGCTCGCTGGTGATCCACCCGGCCTCCACCACGCACTCCCAGCTCACCCCCGACGAGCAGGCGAGCTCCGGCGTCACGCCGGGGCTGGTCCGGCTGGCCGTCGGCATCGAGGGGCTGCAGGACATCCTGGCCGACCTGCGCGCGGGCTTCGACGCGGCGTCGTGACCGTGGGCATCGAACCGGGCACCGCCCTGCTACCGCCGCCGGACGGGACGTCCGGCGTGCTCGCGGTCGGCGACGTCAAACTGGAGAACGGCGCCGTCGTCCCCGATGTGCGGCTGGCCGTGCAGCGCTGGGGCGAGCTCTCCCCCGCCATGGACAACGTGATCCTGGTCGAGCACGCGCTCACCGGCGACGCGCACGTCGCGAGCGCCCCCGACAACCCGGCGCCCGGCTGGTGGGAAGGCATGGTCGGGCCCGGCGCCCCGCTGGACACCGACGAGTGGTGCGTGATCGCCACCAACGTGCTCGGCGGCTGCAAGGGCAGCACCGGCCCCGCCGCCCCCGCTCCGGACGGCAAGCCCTGGGGCAGCCGCTTCCCCGACATCTCCATCCGTGACCAGGTGAGCGCCGAGATCGCGCTCGCCGACCTGCTCGGCATCGAGCGGCTGGCCGCCGCGGTCGGCGGCTCCATGGGCGGCATGCGGGTGCTGGAGTGGATGGTCGGCCACCCCGAGCGGGTGGCCGCGGCGCTGGTCCTCGCCGTCGGCGCGCGCGCCACCGCCGACCAGATCGGCACCCAGACCACCCAGATCGCCGCCATCGTCGGCGACCCGGCCTGGCAGGGCGGCGACTACCACGGCACCGGCAGCGCCCCGGTCACCGGCCTCGCCGTCGCCCGCCGGGTGGCGCACCTCAGCTACCGCACCGAGGCCGAGCTCGACCACCGCTTCGAGAACCTGCCGCAGGCGGGCGAGGACCCGTGGGACGGCGGCCGGTACGCGGTGCAGAGCTACCTGGAGCACCAGGCCGAGAAGCTGGTCGCCCGGTTCGACGCCGCCACCTACGTGCTGCTCTCCGAGGCCATGAACCGGCACGACGTCGGCCGCGGCCGCGGCGGGGTCGCGGCGGCGCTGGGGTCGACTCCGGTGCCGTGCGTGGTCGCCGGGGTCGACTCGGACCGGCTCTACCCGCTGCGCACCCAGCGCGAACTCGCCGAGCTGCTGCCCGGCTGCGCGGAACTGGACGTCATCCACTCCAGGGACGGCCACGACGGCTTCCTCACCGAGGCCGACCAGATCGCCGCGCTGCTGGCCCGCACCGCGGCGCTGGCCAGGGCGAACCGCTAACCGACGCCGAGGGTGTTGATCGTGGCGGCGAGGAAGACGATGGTGCTGCCGAGCAGGCTCAGCGCCGCCACGTCGAACGGCTTGCCGCGCACCGCGAGCAGCCCCACCCGCACCGTCGGCAGGCACAGCCGGAACACCGCGGCCAGCAGCGCCGCGCTGCCGAAGATGAAGGCGCCGCGGCGCCAGCGATCGGAGGCGACGAAGACGATCGCCACCAGCACGACCAGCACCACGATCACCATCGGCAGGTGACAGCGCAGGAACTGCGCGCCCCAGCTGCCGCCTCCGGATTCGCGCCGCGCCACGGTCGGGTCTGTCACGCCTGCGATTGTGGCAGACCGGGCTGGTGCAGCCCGAATCGCACGCCCTGGTCGTCTCGGCAGAAGGCGAAGCGGCCGAAGCCCTCCGTCTCCGGGCCGGGGTCGTCGGCCTCGCCGCCGAGGTCGCGGACCCTTCGCGTCGCGGCCTCGATGTCGTCGACGCGGAAGAAGATGCCGATCCAGCGGTCCTCGTCGCCGTCGTGGACGCCGCCGCGGACGCCGCCCGTTTCCAGCCAGGCCGGGCCGCCGGGTTTCGTCTCGTGGGACTTCCAGCCGAGGAGTTGTTCGTAGAAGGTGCGGGCGCGGGTGGCGTCCGGGACGCCGATCTCGAAGAAGCTCGGTTCACCGGTCATGGTCGGTTCCCTCCGTTTCGGTGGTTCGCCCCGACCCTAGGTTCGCGGAGGTGCTCCGGTCTTGAAGGAATGTTCGCGCGTGGCGCCGACCGCAGCCCCGGCCGGGGGGCGGTTCGGCTCGTGGCCGCCGCGGCGACGCGATCTCAGCCCTGACCAGCGGCCCATGCGCTCGGCGGGCGGCCGGCGAACTCGCGGAAGTCGCGGGTGAAATGTGCCTGGTCGGCGTAGCCGCAGGCGAGCGCGACGGCGCTGAGCGGCCGCGGGTCCGGCGCGCGGAGCAGCGCGGCGGCGCGCTCGAAACGGATCACCCTGGCCGCCGCCTTCGGCGTGAGCCCGACCTGGGCCCGGAAGCGGCGCGCCAGTCGGGCCCTGCTCCAGCCGATCTCGGCCAGGATCGCGCCGATCCCCGCCGTCCCCCCGGTCCGCCGCAGCGTGCGCCAGGCGTACGCGACCTCGGGATCCGGCTCCGGTCCGCCCACCGCGGCCCGCCCGAACAGCGCGTCGAGCAGCGCGAACCTGCTCGCCGGATCCCCCTGCGCCGCCAGCCTTTCCGGCAGTTCCCGGCCGGCCCGGCCTAACAGATCGGGCAGTCCGACCGCCCGATCGGCCAGCTCGGACACATCCCCCGCCACCCGATACAACCCGAGCGGCGGCAACCGCACCTGCACACAGTGCTGCACCCCCGCGTGCTCGGTTCGCGTCGGCCCCAGGCTCGGCCCCGCCGCGAATGCCCGCAGGCTCCGCGCCACCCCCGGCTCCGCCACATCGGTCACCACCAGCGGATCCGCGAACTCCACCACCAGCACCACCCCGGCATTCGCCGGCTCATACCGCACCACCGGCCCACCGACCCGCTCCCGGAACTCGGCATACTCGCCGACCAGCCCGGCCAGCGCCGCGTGCGGCTGCGCGGTGACCACCTCCCAGGAGTTCATACTCCCCATCCTGCGCCCACCGCAGGACGAAGGTGGGTCGGTCCGGCGGAGACACCCTGCCGCGATCTGGGAGTATCTCCCGTTGTGTTCCATCTGATGTTCCACGAGCCGTGCATTCCGCCGAACACCGGCAATGCGATCCGCCTGGTCGCGGGGACCGGGTGTGAGCTGCATCTGATCGAGCCGCTGGGGTTCGACCTGTCGGAGGCGAAGCTGCGCAGGGCGGGGTTGGACTACCACGATCTGGCGGCGGTGCGGGTGCACGCGGATCTGGAGACGGCGTTCGAGGTGGTGCGGCCGGAGCGGGTGTGGGCGTTCAGTACGCAGGGGGAGGTGCGGTATACGGATGTCGCGTATCAGCCGGGGGATGTGCTGCTGTTCGGGACCGAGCCGACGGGGTTGCCGGAGGAGGTGCTCGCGGATCCGCGGGTGACGGCGCGGGTGCGGATTCCGCTGGTGCCGGGGCGGCGGTCGATGAATCTGTCGAACGCGGCGGCGGTGACGGTGTACGAGGCGTGGCGGCAGCAGGGGTTTTCCGGCGGGGTCTAGCGATCTCGAAGCGCCTGTGGCGTGCGGGTCGTGCCCCCTACGGCTGTTGGGGGTGATCGTCGCGCGGACGGTCGGCATCGGGGGTGTCCCGGGTGGGGTTCGAAGCGGGTTCGTCCGATCGCGTCGGCTCGGCTTCCGCAGGCGCCGCCCCGGTAGCCGGGGCCGATTCGGGCTCGGCCCATGCCTTACCCGGCGCGGGCGCGGGGGCGGGACCGCGACGACGGCGGCGCACCGCGCGGACCACCGCGAAGATCAGCCCGCCGACGACGGCGAGGAAGGCGAGCGTCGGCAGCGCCTTGCCGGTGAAGACGACCGCGTCACCGAGCCAGTCCACCAGCCCGTTCCAGCCGGCGACGAGGCCGCCCCAGAAGGAGCTCGGCTCGTCCTCGTCGACCGGGTTGGCCGCGGGGGTGCTGACCGAGATGCTCAGGGTGGAGAGCGCGACCTGGTCGTCCAGCAACCGCTGCTGCGAGATCAGGCTGTCCAGCTCGCCCTGGCGGGAGGAGAGCGCTTCCTCGGCGGCGATCAGGTCGGCGGTGTTGGTGGCGCCCGCGATGAGGGCGCGCAGGCGGTCGACCGAGGTCTGCAGCGCGCGGATGCGGGCGTCCAGGTCTTCCCACTGCATGGTGACGTCGGCGCGGTTCAGGCTGACCCTGGTGACGCGGCCGACCTGGCCGAGGCCGTCGACGAAGGCGTCGGTGCGGTCGCTCGGCACCCGCACGGTGAGCGCGGCGCTCGGCCCCTGCGGCAGGGGGCGGTAGCCGGAGCCGCCGTCGTTCTCGTCGGTGCGCGGCTGCTCGGTGCGGCTGTCCACCCGGCCGTCCAGGTCGCGGACCCGGTCGGCGATCACGGCCGCGGCGGCGATGGGGTCGTCGGCGACCAGCGCGACGTCGCCGGTGACGACCTCCTTGCGCGCGGTGTCCGGCGCCTGCTCGTTGTCGGCGGGCGCCGGTGCGCCCTGTTCACGCAGCCCGGGCGGGCTCACGGCGGGCGCGGCGATCGAGGAATCGGGTGCGCCCGAGCCGCTTTCGGGCGTGTCCGCCCCACACCCGACGAGCAGCGCGAGGCCGAGCAGCCCCGCGCAGAACACCGCAACCTTCCGCATGCCCCGCAGCGTAGCGGCCCGCTACCGGAAGTCCCGCGACTTCGACACCATCCGCAGGTCCAGCGGCTGCAGGTGTTCGGCCACCACGCTCACCGCGCCCTCGGCGTTCTGCACCAGCCCACGCACGATCAGCGCCGAGGCGCTCTGCGCGAGCCTGCGGTGCCGCTGCCACAGCCCCACCGAGCAGACCACGTTCACCATGCCGGTCTCGTCCTCCAGGTTCATGAAGGTCACCCCGCCCGCGGTGGCGGGGCGCTGCCGGTGCGTCACCGCGCCCGCCACCAGCACCCTGGTGCCGTCGCGCACCGCGAGCAGCCCGGCGGCCGGGCGCACGTCCAGGCTGTCCAGGTAGGCGCGGAGGAACTCGGTGGGGTAGCTGTCCGGGGAGACGCCGGTGGCCCAGACGTCGGCGGCGGCCAGCTCGAGCCCGCTCATCCCTGGCAGCGATGGCGCCGCGGTGGCGGCGCCGATGCCGGGCAGCCGGTCCGGCCGCTCCCCCGCCGCCGCGCCCGCGGCCCAGAGCGCAGCGCGGCGCGGCCCGGCCAGTGCGCCGAGCGCGCCCGCGGTGGCCAGCGACTCCGCCTGCGGCACAGTCAATTCGACCCGGCCGGTGAGGTCGGTGAAGGAGGTGTAGGGGCCGTCCCGTTCGCGGGCGGCGACGATGCGGGCGGCCAGTTCGTCGCCGATGTGCCGCACCGCGGCCAACCCGAGCCGCACCTCGGTGCCGCGCCGCTCCAGGGTGGGCTCGGCGCGGCTGGCGTTCACGTCCGGGCCGTGCACCGCGACCCCGTGCCTGCGGGCATCGGCGACCAGCGACTGCGGCGAGTAGAACCCCATGGGCTGGGCGCGCAGCAGCCCGGCGCAGAACGCCGCCGGGTAGTGCAGCTTGAACCACGCGGAGTAGAAGACCAGCGCCGCGAAGCTCTGCGAATGGCTCTCCGGGAAGCCGAAGTTCGCGAAGGCGTACATCTGCTCGTAGATCCGCTCGGCCACCTCGCCGGTGATGCCGTGCTGCTCGCGCATCCCGGCGAAGAGCCGGTCCTTGAGCCGCTCCATCCTGGCCCTGGAGCGCTTGGAGCCCATGGCCCGGCGCAGCTCGTCGGCCTCGGCGGCGGTGAAGCCCGCGACGTCGACGGCGAGCTGCATGAGCTGCTCCTGGAACAGCGGCACGCCGTAGGTGCGGTCCAGGGTGGGGCGCAGCGCCTCGTGGTCGAGCCGGTAGGGCTCGCCGTTGCGGCGGCGGATGTAGGGGTGCACCGAGCCGCCCTGGATCGGGCCGGGGCGGATGAGCGCGACCTCGACCACCAGGTCGTAGAACTCGCGCGGCTTCAGCCTGGGCAGCGTCGCCATCTGCGCGCGCGACTCCACCTGAAAGACGCCGACGGAGTCGGCCCTGGTCAGCATGGCGTAGACGGCGGGCTCGCCGAGATCGATCGCGTGCAGCTCCACCGTTGTCCCGATGTGCTCGCGGACCAGGTCGATCATGTAGTGCAGGGCGGAGAGCATGCCGAGCCCGAGCAGGTCGAACTTCACCAGGTTGATGGCGGCGCAGTCGTCCTTGTCCCACTGCAGCACGCTGCGGCCCGCCATCCTGGCCCACTCCACCGGGCAGACGTCGGCGATCGGGCGGTCGCAGATCACCATGCCACCGGAGTGGATGCCGAGGTGCCGCGGCAGCCCCTCCAGCTCGGCGGCCAGCTCGAGCACGTCGGCGGGGATGTCGGTGTCGGTCTCGGCGGCGACCCCGGACCAGCGGCTCACCTGCTTGCTCCAGGCGTCCTGCTGGCCGGTCGAGAAGCCGAGCGCCCGCGCGGCGTCCCGCACCGCCGACTTGCCGCGGTAGGTGATCACATTCGCCACCTGCGCCGCGTTCTCCCGGCCGTACCTGGCGTAGACGTGCTGGATGGCCTCCTCCCTGCGGTCGGACTCGATATCGAGGTCGATGTCGGGCGGGCCGTCCCGCTCCGGTGCCAGGAACCGCTCGAAGAGCAGGTGGTTGCCGACCGGGTCGACATTGGTGATGCCGATGGCGTAGCAGACCGCGGAGTTGGCCGCGGAGCCCCTGCCCTGACAGAGGATGCCGTTGCGGTGGCAGAAGTCCACGATGTCGTGCACGACCAGGAAGTAGCCGGGGAACTTCATCCGGCCGATCACCGCGAGCTCGTGCTCGATCTGCGCGTAGGCCGGCTCGTTCTCGGCGCGCGGGCCGTAGCGCTTCGCCGCGCCCGCATAGCTGAGTTCGCGCAGCCAGGACAGTTCGTCGTGGCCCGCGGGGACCTCGAAGGGGGGCAGCGTCGGGGCGATGAGCCTGAGGTCGAAGGCGCACTCGCGGCCCAGCTCGGCGGCGTGCGCCACCGCGGCGGGGCAGTCGGCGAAGAACCCGGCCATCTCCGCGCCGGAGCGCAGGTGCGCCCCGCCCGCGGCGGCCAGCCAGCCGGACATCTCGTCCAGGCCGCGGTTGGCCCGGATCGCGGCGAGCGCCATGGCGCGGCGGCGGTGCGCGGGGGCGGCGAAGTGCGCGCCGGTGGTGGCGAGCACCGGGAGCCCGGCCCGGTCGGCGAGCGCGATGAGCATGGCATTGCGCTCGTCGTCCTCCGGGATGCCGTGGTGGGTGAGCTCGACGCTCACCCGGTCGGCGCCGAAGCGCTCGACCAGCTCCCGCAGCGCGGCCTCGGCGCGCGGGGCACGGGTGTCGCCCGCGCGCACGTCCAGCGCGAGCGCGCGGCGCACCGTCCCCTTGCGGCAGCCGGTGAGGATGTGCCAGTGCCCGCCCGCCGCGGCGGTGAGCGCGTCCAGGTCGTAGCGCAGGATTCCCTTCTCACCCGCCGCCAGGTGCGCGGCGGCGACCTCGCGGGAGAGCCTGCGGTACCCCTCGGCGCCGCGGGCGAGCACCAGCAGGTGCGGGCCTGCCGGGTCGGGCTCGCCGGTGCGCGGCGCGGAATCCGGTGCGCCCGCGTGCCCGCCGACCGCGCTCCCGGTCGGCGCGGCCTCGACCGCGGGACCCCGAGCCCCACGGTTGCGCAGGGCGGACCCGCCCGGTGCCCGGCCACCCCGCCGCACACCGCCGAGCCCGGCCGCACCCCGACCGCTTCGGGACCCGCTGCCGCTCCAGCCGTCCCCGGCGGTCGGGAACCCCTCCTCCCGGCCCGCATTCCGGGAGGAGGGATCACCACAACCGGCGACCGCGGAACGTCCCCGCTCCGGCGCCGAGCCGAGCGAGAGCTCGACGCCGAAGACGGTGGGCAGCCCCCACTCCTTCGCCGCCTCGGCGAACCGCACGGTGCCGTAGAACCCGTTGTGGTCGGTCAGCGCGAGCGCCGAGAGGCCCAGCCGCACAGCCTCTTCCACCAGCTCCTCGGGGTGCACGGCACCGTCGAGGAAGCTGTACGCCGAGTGCGCGTGCAGCTCCGCGTACGGCACCGTCGCCCCCGCGGGCTCCACCGGCCCCGCCCGGTACGCGCCGCGCCTGCGCGACCACGCCGGGCTGTCGCCGCCGTCGCCCGGGTACATCGCCTCCGGATCGCCCCGGCCCGAGCGACCGGAGAGCACCCGCTCCAGCTCCGCCCAGGTGGGCGGGCCGTGATCCCAGCCCACGGCGGCGGCTCAGGCCGAGAGCCGCTCGGTGGAGCCCGCCGCGAGCGCCTGCTCCACGTGCTCCAGCCCGGACCGGATGATGTCGCCGTACGCGTCGTGCGCCAGCACGTCGAGGTGGCCGCGCGCGATGGTGAGCTGCATCCGGGCCGACTCGAAATCGCCGGTGCGGCGCTGGCTGTCGGCCAGGTTCAGGTAGAGCGAGGGGAGGAAGCCGCGGAGCCCCTCGTCCAGCGGGACGCCGTAGGCGAAGACCGCCGCCAGCGCCCGCTGATCCCAGTACAGCGCGTCCTCCGCGCAGTCCTGGACATCCGCGAGGTGGTGCGCGACCACGCACCGCTGCACGGGATCACCGTTCTCGCCGAGCTCCTCCCATACCTCCATGAGCGCGCGCCGCGCCGCCTCACGATCCACACCTCCGAGCCGCACCGCGGCGTAGATATCCGCCATCCGATCGTCCGCCATGCGCCGAGTATCGCACATGCGTTCGAACGTTTCGAGCGCAGTTCGAACATCTGTTCGCAAATTCCGGGTTATCCGGCGGTCAGCGCGACCCGCGGAAGGTTCGCCGCAGGTCAGCGACCCATTCGTCGGGAATCTCCCAGGGGATGAAGTGGCCGCCGCGGTCGTGCACGGTGACCTCTTCCAGCCGGTACCACTCGGCCCGGGTGGCGCGGAACCACGCGGCGCGCTCCGCGGTCGGCACGCCGGGCGGGTTCTCGTGCGCCACCAGCGTCACGCCGGTCGGCACGCCGACCACCGGGCTGCGGTCGTGCGCGGGCGTCCACGGGTAGCGGTTGTTGTTGGCGTAGGTGCGCATCGAGGTGCCGATCGAGTTGGTGACCCAGTAGATCGTGGCGTGCGTGAGCAGGTCGTCGCGCGGGAAGACCCGCTCGACGTCGCCGCCGCAGTCGCTCCACGCCGTCCAGCGCTCCAGGATCCAGGCCAGCATGCCCGCGGGCGAGTCGGCCAGCGCGTGTGCCAGGGTATCCGGAGCCAGCGTGTGCGCGGCCAGGTGCACGGCGAAGCGGTGCTCGAGGGCGATCAGCCGGTCGCGGGCGGGGCCGGGCATGTCGTCCGGGATCGGCCTGCCGCCGCTGACGTCCCAGCCGCGGTCGCCGTTGAAGAGCGTGAGCGGCTGCCCGGAGCCGATGTGGATGCCGCGCAGCGCCTCCGGGTACCGGTGCCCGAGTTCGGCGGTGACCAGCGCGCCGACATCGCAGCCCGCGGCCGCGTACCGCTCGAAGCCGAGCACCTCGGTCATCAGCGCGTGCCAGAGCTCGGCGATCTTCCAGAAGTTCAGGTCGGCGCGGTCGAGCGGGCCGGAGAAGCCGAAGCCGGGGAGCGAGGGGACGATCAGGTCGAAGGCGTCGGCCGGGTCGCCGCCGTGCGCGCCGGGGTCGGCCAGCGGCTCCAGGACCCGGGCCCAGTGCCAGAAGGTCCACGGCCAGCCGTGCGTGAGGATCAGCGGCCTCGGTGCGGGGCCGGTGCCCGGCCTGCGCAGGAAGTGCACCGGAATGCCGTCGATCTCCACCCGGTGGTGCTCGTAGCGGTTCAGCGCGGCTTCCGCTGCGCGCCAGTCGTACTCGGTGCGCCAGTACTCGCACAGGTCGTGCAGGTAGTCGCCGGAGACGCCGTAGCCCGCGCCGGGCACCGCGGCCCTGCGTGTCAGGGCGAGGCGCTGCCGCAGGTCGTCGAGTACCTCGTCGGGCACGTGGATCGGGCTCGGCTGCATCACCGGCTCCGCTCGTCGTCGAGTTCGGCCAGCCGGGCCAGCGCGGGGAGCGCGGCGGTCAGCGCGGCGCGGTGCTCGGGTTCCAGCAGCGCGACGAGCTCGGCCATCCGCGCCACCCGGGCGGTGCGCCTGGCGGAGACCGTCGCGGCGCCGCGCGGGGTGATCCGGACCAGCACCGCGCGGCCGTCGCTCGGGTCGGGGCCGCGCTCGACCAGGCCGTCGCGCTCCAGCTTGGCCACGATCTGGGTGATGGCGGGCTGGGTGACCTGCTCGCCCGCGGTCAGCGCGGAGAGCCGCTGCGGGCCGCGCCCGGCCAGCGTGTGCAGCACCGAGAGCGTGGTGAAGCTGCGCTGCTGCACCGCGGGGAGCCGGATGAACATCCGGGTGAACTGCTCCATGACGGCGGTCAGCGCGGCGGGGTCGAGGTCGGGCACGCTCCCTTTGTAGCAGAAATTTATATAAGTTTCTCATTCAATACAGGTCTTGGCAGGTCAACTTACTTGAGAGTAAGTTCAGCCCATGGGTGAAACTCTGACCGGCAGGCACGTGCTCATCACCGGCGCCTCCTCCGGGATCGGCCGGGCCGCGGCCCGCGCGGTGGCCGCCAAGGGCGCGACGGTGTTCCTGC
Source organism: Nocardia sp. NPDC057353 (assembly GCF_042667085.1). Lineage (NCBI taxonomy): Bacteria > Bacillati > Actinomycetota > Actinomycetes > Mycobacteriales > Nocardiaceae > Nocardia > Nocardia sp. NPDC057353. The sequence goes on along the minus strand of NZ_JBHVAK010000051.1, from coordinate 11,423 downwards.
TCGCCCGGCGCGCGGACGAACTGGACGAGGCGGTCGCCGAGGTGCGCGCGGCGGGCGGCGCCGCGCACGGCTACCCCTGCGACATCACCGACGACGAGTCGGTGCAGCAGACGGTGCACGCGATCCTGGCCGAGCACGGCCACGTCGACATGCTGGTGAACAACGCGGGCCGCTCCATCCGGCGCGCGATCCACCGCTCCACCGACCGGCTGCACGACTTCGAGCGCACCATGGCGGTGAACTACTTCGGCGCGCTCCGGCTCACCCTGGCGCTGCTGCCGCAGATGCGCGAGCGGCACTTCGGGCACATCGTGAACATCAGCAGCGCCGGGGTGCAGGTGGCCACCCCGCGCTTCGCCGCCTACCTGGCCAGCAAGGCCGCGTTGGACAAGTTCACCGAGGTGGCGGCGGTGGAGACGATGGCCGACGGGGTGACCTTCACGACCATCCACATGCCGCTGGTGCGCACCCCGATGATCGCGCCGAGCGGGAACCAGGGGCCCGCCGAGACGCCGGAGTGGGCGGCGGCGACCATCGTGCGCGCGCTGGTCGAGCGGCCGCGGCGGATCGACGTGCCGCTCGGCACCATCGCCGAGTACGGCGCGCTGCTCACCCCCAAGCTGCGCGACCGCGTGCTGCACCGCTACTACCGCGCGCTACCCGACTCGCCCGCCGCCAAGGGCGAGAACGGCGATGCGCCGCAGGAGGATTCGGGCTGGGCCGAGCCCGCGCGGTCGCGCTCGGCGCCGCTGCGGATCACCGGGACCGCGCTGCGGCGGGTCGGGCGCTGGGTGCCGGGCACGCACTGGTGACGTGCCGGGCGGGCCGGTTCGGCCCCGGAGCGCAGTCGCAGCACAGCCGGGTATCCGCAGGAGCGGGCCGCGCGTCAGTCGTACACCCCTTCCGCGCGCCAGCCGCCGTCCCGGTAGGCGAGCAGCAGCACCCTGGCATCCGCGGGCTCACCGTCCAGCCGGACCTGCGCGCGGGCAAGCACGGTCGCCGAGCCCGGCGCCCACCAGCGCTCGTCCACCGGCCACGGCCCGGCCCAGCCCGCCAGCGCCCACTGCCTGCTCCCCCAGCGCAGCCGGGCCGGCGCGGCGGTGAAGACGCCGCGCTCGGTGACCTCGACCGCGGCGCCGTCGGCGGCCTCGAGCAGCACCGCGGGCTGATCCACCAGGACGACGCCGGGCGCGGGCTCGGGCAGCCTGCCCGGCCACGGCAGCGCCGGGTCGGCGGCGGGCACCCGCTCGTCGCCGAGCGCGATCATGGTGACCCGCTCCTCCGGCCCGCGGCCGCCGCTGAGCACCCCGAACTGCACCGCCTCCCCGCCGAGCAGCCCCTGCACCCGGATCAGCGCCCGGCGCGCCTGCCCCTCGGTCTCCCCCGACCCGCCCCACAGCCCGAGCTGCAGCGCCCCGGCGGGCACCACCTCGCTCGGCTCCAGCCGGAGCACGGTGATCGGCCCGGTCGGCCGGGAGCGGTGCGTGAGCCAGCCGTCCAGCTGCCAGCGCACCCGGTCCGCCGTCCCCGCGGCGGTGAGCGGCTCGGCGCAGCGCCAGAACCGGGAGAGCTCCTCGCCCGCTTCGGTTTCCGCGCTCACCACCAGCCGGGTGCATGCGGTGCCCGCTGCGGCGAGCGCGCCGTGCAGCCTGGTGGCGAGCATGCGGCCGGCGAAGGCGGCGGCGTCCACCCGGTCGATCGGCGGGTCGCAGCGGTAGACCACGGTGAACTCGGGCGGCGGACGGCGCGCGGAGACGGCGCGCTCAGGCAGCGCGCGGGCGCAGCGGTGCGCGGCGACGGCGTCGGCGCCGAAGCGGGAGGCGATCTCGGCCGGGGTGAGCGCGGCGAAGTCGCCGATCCGGCGCAGCCCGAGGCGGTGCAGCAGGTCGACGAGGTCGGCGCGGTACTTCGCATCCGCCCCGGGCTCGGCCGCGAGCTCGGCGACCGGCAACGGGGCCAGAAACTCCGCGCCGCCGCCCGGCGCCACGATCGCGCCGCGGCGGGCGGCGAGCACGGCGGTGGAGAGCGAGTCGGCGATGCCGACCGCCGCCTCCGCGCCCGCCGCCGCCACCGCGTCCACCAGCCGCTCGGCCGCGCGCTCCTCGGAGCCGAAGTAGCGGGCGGCGCCGCGGGCGGCCAGGACCAGCAGGCCGGGGCGCAGCACCTCGACGCCGGGCACCGTGGCCTCCACCGCGGTCACGATCGGCTCGAAGAGCCGGGCATCGCGGTCCAGGTCCTCCTTCGCCAGGAAGACCTCGGGGCAGCGGGCCTGCGCCTCGCGGCGGCGCAGCCCGCGCCGCACCCCGTCGGCCCGGGCAGTCGCGGTGCAGGCGACCACCCGGTTGGCCGCGAGCACCGCCACCGGCCGGTGCGCGGGAATCCCCGCCACCGACGCCGCCGCGACGGCGGGCCAGTCCGGACACCAGAGCGCGAGCAAACGGGAGTTTCCCTCCATGAATCCCGCACCTCCGGCCGCCAGCAATCGATCCGCAATCGAATATACGTTCGAGCGGCGCGCAGGGGAAGCCGACCCCGGGTCGGCTCCGCTGCCCGAACCGGACGGGCGTTCCACCCCCGCCCCGAATCAGGTCGACTACCACAGCTTTCCGCTACCCTGCACACCATGATCGATCGCCCCCGCCCCATCATCGGCCCGGACTACCTGGTGGCAGGCCGGTACCGGCTCCAGTCGAAGATCGGCGGCGGTGGCATGGGTGCCGTGTGGCTGGCCCACGACCGACTGCTCAACCGGGACGTGGCGATCAAGCAGGTGCTCACCACGGCCGGGCTGGACGAGGCGACGGCGCGGGCGGTGCGGGAGCAGATCATGCACGAGGGCCGGGTCGCGGCGAAGCTCTCGCACGAGCACGCCATCGCCGTCTACGACGTGGTGCTGGAGGCGGGCGAGCCCTGGCTGGTGATGGAGCACCTACCCTCGCGCAGCGTCGCCAGGGCGCTCTCGCTGGTGGAGGCGCTGCCCCCGGTCGAGGTCGCGCAGATCGGCGCCCAGGTGGCGGACGCGCTCGCCGCCGCGCACGCCGCGGGCATCGTGCACCGCGACATCAAGCCGGGCAACATCCTGGTCGCCGACCGCGGCCCCGAGGTCGGCAAGGCCAAGCTCAGCGACTTCGGCATCTCCAGCGGCGCGGGCGACCCCGCCGACCACCAGGACGGCATCATCACCGGCACCCCCGCCTACCTCCCGCCGGAGGTGGCCCGCGGCGCCGCCCCGACCACCGCGAGCGACGTCTTCTCGCTCGGCGCGACGCTCTACACCGCCATCGAGGGCCAGCCGCCCTTCGGCTTCGACGACGACAGCGACGCCGTGGTCGCCAGGGCCGCCATGGCCCAGATCATCCCGCCCACCCGCAGCGGCGTCCTCACCAACGCGCTGCTGCACATGCTGGAGCCCGCCCCCCAGCGCCGGCCGAGCATGGCCGAGGCGCGCGACGAAATCCTCACCGCCGCATTTGGTCCCGGCACCGCCCCCTACATCCTCGGCGCCCCCGTGCGCACCGAGGACGGCACCATCCCGGCCTGGGCCGCCCGCAACTCCGCCTCCGGCCTGCGCAGCCCGCACTCCACCCCGCTGCCCCGCCCGCACCACCAGCACGCCGGGGCGCAGGCGGCGCCGCAGCCGCAGCGGCTCGGCGGGGGCAGCTCGGGCACCGGCGGCTTCACCAGCAACCCCGGCGCCCCGCTCGCCGTCGCCGCCGGGCTGCTCATCGGGCTGGTGCTGGTGATCGCGATCATCATCGTCGCGCTGTAGGGGTCAATCGATCCGGCGGCGGTGCGCCCAGCGGGTCAGCGCGTTGCGGTTCGACTGCTGGGTCTTGCGCAGCACGTTGGAGGCGTGCGTCTCCACCGTCTTCACCGAGATGAACAGCGCCTCGGCGATCTCCCGGTAGGTGTAGCCGCGGGCGAGCAGCCGCAGCACCTCCAGCTCGCGCGGGGTCAGCGAGTCCAGCTCGGGGTCGAGCGGCGGCTCCGGCACCGGCGAGCGGCCGGTGAACGAGTCCAGCACGAACCCGGCCAGCCGCGGGCTGAACACCGCGTCGCCCCCCGCGACCCGCCGGATCCCGTCGGCCAGCTCGGCACCGGAGATGGTCTTGGTGACGTAGCCGCGCGCCCCCGCCCTGATTACCGCGATCACGTCCTCGGCCGCGTCCGAGACGCTCAGCGCCAGGCAGACCGGGCCGTCATCGATGCCGTTGAGCACCGCGACCCCGCCGCCGTCCGGCATGTGCACGTCCAGCAGCACCACGTCCGGCCTGGCGGTATTGATGCCCGCGACCGCCTCGGCGACGCCCCCCGCCTCGCCGATCACCTCCATGTCGGGTTCCCGCCCCAGCTCGGCCCTGACCCCGGATCGGAATACGGCGTGGTCGTCGACCAGGAAGACGCGCACGCTCACCGGATACTCCTCGTCACCCGGCCATCATGCCCCCGACGGTTCACGGCCGCGGCACGGGATCGCCGAGAAGCGGGACCGTCACCGCGGCGGCCGCTTCCGATTCGTCCCCGGAATCGGTGCGCGGCATGACGATCCGCACCTCGGTTCCGCGCCCGGGGGTGGAGCGCACCTCGACGGTGCCACCGCGCCGCTCGATCCGCCCGCGCACCGAGCGCGCCAAACCGTGCCGATCAGCCGGAACCTCATCGGGGTCGAACCCGACCCCCCGATCCCGGACGAACACGCTCACCTGGTGCGGCTCGGCCTCGGCGAACAGGTCGATCTCCGGCACACCGGCGTGCTTGGCCGCGTTCACCAGCGCCTCCCGACCCGCACCGAGCAGTGCGGTGAAGTGCTCCTTGGGCAGCCCGCTGCCGGTGTCACCGGAGTCCATGCTGACGTCACCGACGGTGACCGGGGTGACCTTCACCCCGTGCTGGTCCTCGACCTCGCCCGCGATGGTGCGCAGCGCGGCGGCGAGGCTGGAGTGGGCGGGGACGGTGTCCTCGAAGAGCCAGCGGCGCAGCTCGCGCTCCTGGCTGCGGGCCAGGCGGAGCACCTCCTGGGCGTCGCCCGCCTGGCGCTGGATGAGGGCGAGCGTCTGCAGGACGGAGTCGTGCAGGTGCGAGGCGATCTCCTCGCGCTCCTCGTTGCGGATGCGGGCGGCGCGCTCGGCGTTCAGGGCGCGCACGGTCTTCAGCCAGAGCGGGACGGTGAGCAGGCCGGCGCCGACCAGGGTGACGCCGACGGCGAGCAGGGCGGGGCCGAGCGAGCCGAGGTCGATCCTGGCCAGGACGACGACGCCGAGCCCGACCACGACCAGGGTGACGCCCGCGATGATGCGGGACCAGGTGATCACCGTCGGTTTGGCGGGGAGGCCGAGCAGGGAGCGGGGGCCGCCGCCCGCGGCGTCGTATTCGCGCCAGACCAGCGCGGCGCCGACCGCGACGACGACGATGGGGGCGACGATGCCCGCGACCCGCCCGCTGAAGACCCAGGACACCGCCACCGCGAGCCCGATGCCGAGCAGGACGAGCCCGACGGCCTGGCGCCGCTCCTCGCCGGAGACCTCCTCGGTGTCCGCCCCGGCGGGGGTGAAGAGCCAGAGCAGGCCGTAGCCGAAGATGCCGGCCCCGGCCAGCGCGGAGAGCAGCACGAAGGCCATCCGGACCTGGAAGACCTCGATGCCGAGGTGGTCCGCGATCCCGCCCGCGACCCCGCCGATCACCCGGCCGCCGGTGCGCCGCAGCAGCCGCGGCGCGGACTGCGGTTCGGTGGGCACAGGTGTGGCGCTGGCGGGGGGCATGATTCCGATGGTGGCACGCCGCCGCGCCCGGCGGCATCGGGAAACACCCTGATCCGCCGGGTCGGGTGCCGATTCAGGGTTACCCCCGATGCGCGAAATCCCAGGTCTCGGCACCATGGAAAACATGAAGACGAGCATCGGAGACCAGCTCCAGCAGTTGTGGCAGACCCGGCCGGTCCGGATGTCTCGCCAGGGCCCGGTCGCGGGCATCGCCGCGGGCTTCGGCAGCCGCTACGCCATCGATCCGGTGCTGGTGCGGATCGCCTTCGTGGTCTCGGCGCTGTTCGGCGGGGCGGGCATCGTGCTCTACCTGCTGGCCTGGCTGATGTTCGACGACGTCGGCGACGCGACCGTCCCCCCGCGCTCGCTGCTCGACCGGCAGCACTCGCAGACCAAGACGGTGGTGCTGATCGTCGCGCTGGCCATCGCGGTGAGCACGATGGGCCCGATCGGCGTCGGGCTCGGCGGCTCCGGGCTGATCAGCATGGCGTTCATGCTCGGCGGCTGGTGGCTGCTGTACCTGCGGCAGCCGGAGGTGCCCGCCGGGTTGCCCGGCCAGGTCGCGGGCGCGCTCGGGGGGTTCCCGGCGACCGGGTACCCGGGGGTGTTCCCGGCGGGGGCGCCGCTGCGCTCGGTCGGCGACATGTTCCGCGCCGATCCCGGCCCGTACTCGCCGTACACCAAGCTCCCCGACGCCTATGTGCCGGAGCGGGATGCGGCGCAGACCACGCCGCTGCGCGCGGAGCCGGTCGAGCGCACGGGGGCGGACCCGACCGAGGGGCCGGAGCAGGCAGGCGCCGGAGCGAGCGCAGTCGGGACACCCGCGCGCACCACCGGCATTCCGGCGAGCGCAACCGGCGCCACGGCGAGCGAAACCGGCGCCACGGCGAGCCACTCCGACGCTGCGGCGAACAGGACCGGCGGTCCGGCGAGCGCAACCGGGAGCGGCCCGGGCACCCCGGCCGACCAGGACACGGCCGGTCCCGACCGCCCGTCCACCCCCGCCCGCCCGAACCTCACCAAATCCCCGACCCCCGCGGCCGCCCACCCCTTCGCCACCCCGGTTCCCCCCTCCTGGGACCCGCTCGGCGTCGCCCCCCTCGCCTGGGATCTCCCCGAGCCGACCCCCGCCAAGCAGCCTGCCCCGACCCCGGAGCGCCGCCCCCGCTCCCGCCTCACCCCGGTGGTGCTCGGCCTCGCCATCCTGGCGGCAGGCGCGGCGGGCGCCATCGCCGCCGCGGGCGCGGACTGGATGACCCCCGCCATGATCGGCGGCGCCGCGCTGGCGGTCCTCAGCATCGGCCTGGTGATCGGCGCCTACCTGCGCCGCGGCCACGGCCTGTACCTGGCGGCCGTTCCGCTCGCCGGGTTCGTGCTGCTGACCTCGCTGATCGGCCCCATGAACTTCGACCGTGCCGACATGGGCGAACACGTCTGGACCGCCGCCTCGGCGGGCACGCTCGAGCCCGCCTACCGGGTGAACATGGGCAATGCCACGCTGGACCTGCGCGAACTCACGCTCACCGAGGACCGCGCGGTGGCGCTGGAGGTCAGGATGGGCGAGGCCGAGGTGCTGCTCCCCGCCGACCTCACGGTGAACATGACCTGCGCCACCACCATGGGCGAGTCCAACTGCGTCCCCGGCATCAGCGGCCCGGCCACCCCGGGCGCGCCGGTGCTCGACCTGAACATCGACATCGTCGCCGGGAACGTGGAGGTGACCCGTGGCTGAGCACGAGACCCCCTGCCGCGACCGCCGCCGCGGGCCGTCGCTGTCCATGCTGGTGTCCGGGCTGATCGGGCTGGCGATCAGCCTCTGGGCCTTCGTCGGCCCGAGCGCGGTGGACATCATCCCGCTCGGCTGGGCCGCCGTCGGCATCGCCATCGTGGCGGGCATCCTGCTGATCCTCCCGCGCGGGCGGAACAAGAAGAACTGAGCGAATCGGGCGCCGCTCCCACCGGGAGCGGCGCCCGTTCCGCGTCACTCCCACTCGATGGTGCCCGGCGGCTTGCTCGTCACATCGAGCACCACCCGGTTGACCTCGGCGACCTCGTTGGTGATCCGGGTGGAGATGCGCTCCAGCACCTCGTACGGCAGCCGGGTCCAGTCGGCGGTCATGGCGTCCTCGCTGGTCACCGGGCGCAGCACGATGGGGTGGCCGTAGGTGCGGCCGTCGCCCTGCACACCGACGCTGCGCACGTCCGCGAGCAGCACCACCGGGCACTGCCAGATCTGCCCGTCCAGCCCGGCCGCGGTGAGCTCCTCGCGGGCGATGGCGTCGGCCTGGCGCAGCGTGGCCAGCCGGTCGCCGGTCACCTCGCCGACGATCCGGATGGCGAGCCCCGGCCCGGGGAAGGGCTGGCGGCCGACGATCTCCTCGGGCAGCCCGAGCTCGCGCCCGACCGCGCGCACCTCGTCCTTGAAGAGCAGCCGCAACGGCTCCACCAGGGCGAACTCCAGATCGTCCGGCAGCCCGCCGACATTGTGGTGCGACTTGATGTTCGCGGTGCCGGTGCCGCCGCCGGACTCCACCACGTCCGGGTAGAGCGTGCCCTGCACCAGGAATTCGACCGAGGGCGTGCCGCTCCCCTCGCTCTGCTCGGCCACGATCCCGGTGACCGCGTCCTCGAACGACCGGATGAACTCCCGGCCGATGATCTTGCGCTTCTCCTCCGGGTCGGTGACGCCCTTCAGCTCACCGAGGAACTTGTCCACCGCGTCCACCGTCACCAGCTTCGCGCCGGTCGAGGCCACGAAGTCCTGCTGCACCTGCTCGCGCTCACCGGCGCGCAGCAGCCCGTGGTCGACGAAGACGCAGGTCAGCTTGGGTCCGATGGCCCGCTGCACCAGCGCCGCCGCCACCGCGCTGTCCACCCCGCCGGAGAGGCCGCAGATGGCGTGGCCGTCGCCGATCTGCTCGCGCACCGCGCCGATCAGCGACTCCGCGATATTGGCCGGGGTCCAGCCCGCCGGGATCCCGGCCAGGTCGTGCAGGAACCGGCTCAGCACCTGCTGGCCGTGCGGCGAGTGCAGCACCTCGGGGTGGTACTGCACCCCGGCCAGCCTGCGCGCCCGGTCCTCGAAGGCCGCCACCGGCGCGCCCGCGGTCGTCCCGGTGACGGTGAAGCCGTCGGGGGCGTCGGTCACCGCGTCGCCGTGGCTCATCCAGACCGGCTGGATGGTCGGCAGCCCGCCGTGCAGCACGCCGCCGTCGATGTTCAGCTCGGTGCGGCCGTACTCCCTGGTCCCGGTGCGCGCGACGGTGCCGCCGAGCGCCTGCGCCATGGCCTGGAAGCCGTAGCAGATGCCGAAGACCGGGACGTCCAGTTCGAAGAGCCTGGCATCCAGCCGCGGCGCGCCGTCGGCGTACACGCTGGCCGGGCCGCCGGAGAGGATCACCGCGGCAGGCTGCTTCGCCGCGATCTCCTCCACCGTGATGGTGTGCGGGACCACCTCGGAGAACACGCTCGACTCCCGGACCCGCCGGGCGATCAGCTGGGCGTACTGCGCGCCGAAGTCGACGACGAGAACAGGGCTCTGGGTTTCTGCCACCCGCACAGTTTAGTGAGCGCGCGAATCGCCCCGCGCACCCCCGCGCCGCCGGCTATCCTCATCGGCGTGCCGTTCGCCCGTGCGATAGACGCCGAGATCCACTACGAGGACAGCGGGGGCGCCGGGCCGGTGGTGTTGCTCGCGCACGAATTCTTCATGGATCGAACGATGTTCGCCGCGCAGCAGGCCGCCCTCACCCCGGAGTTCCGCATCGTGTCGTGGGACGCCCGCGGCCACGGCCGCACCCGCGACCAGCGGCTGCCCTTCACCTTCTGGACCGCCGCCCGCGACGCCCTGACCGTGCTCGACCACATCGGCGTGGAGCGCGCGGTGGTCGGCGGCATCGCCCAGGGCGGTTTCACCGCGCTGCGCACCGCGCTGCTCGCCCCGGAGCGGGTGGCCGGGCTGGTGCTGATCAGCACCGAGGCGAACGGCCTCAGCCGCGAACAGTCGACGGCCACACTGCGTTTCCTCGACCTCTGGTACGACGAGGCATCCCGCGAGCGCGCCGCCCAGCAGCTCGCCCGCTGGCTCATCGGCGACGACGACTGGTACCGCGCCATCTGGACCAGGCGCTGGCTCGGCCAGGGCCGCCGGGACATCGAGGTCGCCGCGGGCTGCGTGCTCGCCCGCGACTCGGTGGCCGAGCGGCTCGGCGAGATCACCTGCCCCGCGCTGGTGATCCACGCCACGGACAGCGGCATCACCAGGGGCAGGGCGCGCGAACTCGCGCTCGGGCTGCCCGGCTCCACCTACCTGGAGATCGACGGCGCTCGGCTCGCCGTCACCATGACCCACCCGGAGCCGGTCAATATCGCGCTGGCCCAGTTCCTCCGGGCCAACACCGCGCTCAGGCCCGGACCGTCAGCCCGACCTTCTGGAACTCCTTGAGGTCGGAGTAGCCCGCCTTCGCCATGGACCGGCGCAACCCGCCGACCAGGTTCAGCGAGCCGAACGGGTCGTCGGAGGGGCCGAAGAGCACCCGGTCCAGGCTCGGCCGCTCGCGCTCCGGGTCGGCGCCGCCCGCGTCCCACGGGTCGTCCACGTCGAGCAGCGCGCCGCGCGGCACCGAGGGGTGCGCGGCCGCGGAGGGCCAGTACCAGCCCCGGCCCGGCGCCTCGGCGGCCAGGGCCAGCGGGACGCCGAGCACCGCGGCGTCCGCGCCGCAGGCGATCGCCTTCGCCAGCTGCCCCGAGGTCGCCACGTCGCCGTCCGCGATCACGTGCACGTAGCGGCCGCCGGTCTCGTCCAGGTAGTCCCGCCTGGCCGCCGCGGCGTCCGCGATCGCGGTCGCCATCGGCACCCCGATGCCGAGCACCTCGCCGGTCGTGGTCGCGCCCGGGTACGAGCCGTAGCCGACGATCACGCCCGCCGCGCCGGTGCGCATGAGGTGCAGCGCGGTGCGGTGGTCGCTCACGCCGCCCGCCACCACCGGAACGTCCAGCTCCGCGATGAAGGTCTTGAGGTTGAGCGGCTCGCCCTCGCTCACGTGCTCGGCCGAGATGATGGTGCCGTGCACCACCAGCAGGTCCACCCCGGCCTGCACCAGCGCGGGGGTCAGGGCGCGGGCGTTCTGCGGGCTCACCCGCACCGCGACCGTCACCCCGGCCGCGCGCACCTGGGCCACCGCCGCGGCCAGCAGGTCCGGCTGCATCGGGGCCGCGTGCAGCTGCTGCAGCAGCGCCACCGCGCGGTCCGACGGGCCGTCCGCGGCCAGCTCGGTGAGCTGCTCGATCTTCGCCTGCACATCGGCGTGCCTGGCCCACAGCCCCTCGCCGTTGATCACGCCGAGGCCGCCGAGCCTGCCCAGCTCGATGGCGAACTCGGGCGACACCAGGGCGTCGGTGGGGTGGGCGACCACGGGGATGTCGAACCGGTAGGCGTCGAGCTGCCAGGACAGCGAGACCTTCTTGGACGACCGGGTCCGCCGCGACGGGACGATGTCCACGTCGTCCAGGTCGTAGGTGCGGCGAGCGGTACGCCCCATCCCGATCTCAACCATGTCGCGCATAAAGAGTGCCTTTCTGCCCGCTGGCGCGGGCGGGGTTTGCGGCCCTTCGGGGTCCCGCGTCCGGCGGCCGAGACTCGCGGCTGCGCCGCATTGCTTCGGC
>NZ_JBHVAK010000050.1:0-54908 GCF_042667085.1 Nocardia sp. NPDC057353 | reverse complement strand
TAGTCGGCCAGCGCGCTGGTCCAGCTGTCCTCGGCCTCCGGCGCCGCGGTGGCGGTGGTGTTCCAGGCCGGGCCCGGATCCCAATCCGCCTCGTTGGTCAGCTCGGCGCGCGAGATCCCGCGCCGCTCCGCCGCCCGCAGCTGCCGCTCCCGCGTCGCCGCCGCCAGCGCCTCGCGCTGCGCCGGGCTCACCGGCCGCTTCGGCGCCGCCTGGCGGGCGTCGTAGAGGAAGGCCTGCTGCTCGCGGCCGTGCCAGCGGTGCGGCACCGTGGCCGCCACGTCCTGACCGGCCGGGCTCAATCCCTCGGCCTGCAGCTGGCGGCGCGTGCGCAGATGCGACGGCGCCGTGCCCCACGAGTAGGACTCCGGCTCGGTGCTCACCGCTCCCACCCCGCCGGGGTCGGGTACGGCTGCTGCACCGGCACCCGCCGCACGTGCTGGCAGTCGGTCCGGGCCACCTCGTCGGCGCGGCAGATGTTCGGCGACGGCACGTAGTCCTGCTGATCGATCCACGCCGCCGAGCACCCGACCATCCCGACCAGCAACCCCAGCACCAAGACAGCGGCCTGCACCTGCGGCGGCAACGCCCGGAACACGCCACCGAGCGCACGGGCCGCCGCGGCATCGCTCTTCATGACCGGGCCGATCACCGCGACCGCCCCCGCTCGGCGGACGACTCGATGCCGGTCTCGCGGTAGTCCGCCAGCGCGCTGTCCCGATCCCACTGCGGCTGCGGGTACTCCCGCACCTTCACCGCGGACGCTCGCGCGCGGCCCAAGTACCTGACTCCGTACTCCGCGTACCCGGTGGCCAGGGTCAGGTCCTCGGCCGCCCACCTGACGTTGAGCGTGCCGTACTCCTCACGCTCGAACCGATCCTTGCCCGGCTTGTCGAACCGGCCGTCCTTCGCGGGCCCCTCTACCGCTCGATATCGGGCGGCAAGCATCTCCATGCGACGCTGCAGCAACATCTGCTCCCGCAGCAGCGCGTCCAACTCGTCCAGCAACTCGCCCGGATCGTGGAACTCCGGCTCACGCTGCGCGCTCACCGCCGAACCCCCCAGCGACGCGACGCCCGCCAGAACGCCACCGCGCCCAGCACCATCAACACGAACCCGACCACCCCGGGCGCGGTCAGCAGCACGTAACCCACCGCCACCCCGGCCACCGCGATCCCCGCCGTACGCGCCCGCATCACGCCGCCCGCCGGTCGGCGGCGCTCACGGCACCGAGAAGCGCCGCGAGCCGGTCCCGCGCGTCGCCGGAGATCGGCGGCGCCTGCGCCACGAGCTCGGCAACGTACTCGGCGACCCGGTCGGCGTCGTTCAGCTGGCCAGCCGCCAGCTCTTTCCGCGCGCTCACGCCGCGTCCTCCGGTCCGGCCACGAGCACCGGCTGCACGAGGGCGAGCAGTTCGGCGTGGTTGACCCGGAGCAGGTGGCCGTTGATCCGGAACCCGCGCAGGTGCCCGGCGGAGATCCAGTTCCGGATGGTCTTGGCGTCGACGTCGACCAGCGACGCGGCGGTCTTGAGGCTGATCAGCCGACGGGAATCCGCCCCGGCGACCTCACGGCTCGATTTGTGCGACACAGGCGATCACTCCTCGGTGAAGTAGGAAATGCGTTGCAATTCCGTACTTTTCGGGAAATCACCCGCCTCAATAATGACGTAGTAACCCCTTCTACGGACGTCTCGGCTACACTTAAGACGTCCCTATTCGTCCCTAAGGGGGTCGCCATGCCGAACGAACGGCTGCGCGAGGCGCTGCTTCGCAACGGACTGGATCTCGCCGCGGTCGCGACCGCGACCGGAGTCGACGAAAAGACCGTCGAGCGCTGGATCACCAAGAGCCGGACGCCGTACCCGAAGCATCGCCACAAGGTCGCTTCGATGGTCCGGGAGACCGAGAACTACCTGTGGCCGGACGCGCTGTCTCCGGAGCGCCGCGCCGAGGTGGCTGAGTCCGAGGTGGTGAAGGTGTACCCCCACCGCAGCGCCATCCCGCTCGACCTCTGGACGCGGCTGCTCACGCAGGCGACCGAGCGCATCGACGTTCTGGTGCTCGCCGGGCTGTTCCTCGCCGAGGAGCCGACATTCGCACGAACGATCAAGCAGAAGACGCGGGACGGCCTGAAAGTCCGCATGCTTTTCGGTGATCCGGATGAGGACGAAGCCACCAAGAGGAGCGCCGAGGAGCGTCTCGCGGCCGGTACCGTTCCGGCGCGCATCCGGAACGCGCTTGCGCTGATCGAACCGCTTGCCGCGATCGATGGCGTGGAGATCCGGTACCACCGGACCACGCTCTACAACTCGATATTCCGGTTCGATGACGAGATGCTGGTGAACATGCACGTCTACGGGCAGCCCGGCGCCTACGCCCCCGCGCTGCACCTCCGGCTGCTGCCCGCGGCCGATCTGTTCGAGACGTACACCACCAGCTTCGAGCAGGTGTGGAGCGAGAGCTACGAACCGAACTTCGGGAGGCCCGAATGACGCGCACCGACTACTTTCGCGACCCAGAAGCGCCGGCACCGAACAGCGTCAAGGTGGCGGTGAGCGCGCTCGTTCAGGACGACGAGGGACGGATACTCCTGATCCGGAGGACCGACAACGGGAAGTACTCGATCCCCGGCGGCGGCCTGGAGGCTGGCGAGACCGTCGCGCAAGCCGTCGTACGCGAGGTGCGGGAGGAGACCGGCATCGAGGTCGAGGTGACTCAGCTGGTCGGCGTCTTCTCCGATCCGGATCACGTCATCGCGTACGACGACGGCGAGGTTCGCCAGGAGTTCTCGATCTGCTTCCGCGCCGATCCGGTCGGTGGCACTCCGCAGCGCAGTTCCGAATCGTCGGAAGTAGTCTGGCTCTCGCCCGGTGAACTGTCCGGGCTCGACATCCATGAGTCCATTCTGCTGCGGATTCAGAAGAGTCTCGAGGGCGCGACGGCACCGTACTTCACGTGAGCGGCAGTTGATTTCGCAGCCGGTGCTCGGTACGGTCCGCCGCGCCAATTAGGCGCGGCGCGGCCTCGGCGACCGACTGCGCAACGACGTGGTTAGGCCCGTATCGCTCCTGCACTTCGGCAATTCGCTGGCGGACGTCGGTGACCTCGCCGGCCGGGGTGGTGGTCATATCCGCCCACCACAGCGCATCACGAAGGGCTGTGTCCTCGTCGGGCCAGTCGATCGTGAGCCCACGACGGCGCGCTTCGACGCAGGCGCACGAGTGATTGGCGACCAGGCCACACAAACGCTCATCCGCTCCGCGGTCGCGTAGGAACACGGCGCCGTCGATGGGATGAAAGCCGAGCCGCGCGAGCGCCGGTGCGTAGCCGATGTCGTGCAGCCAGGCCGCGGCCACAAGCAGGGCCGGATCATCTGCCACCGCCGTGGCGCGAGCCGCCTGCTCGGCCACGCCCACAACATGCGCGAGCCGACGAGGCAGAGACATCAACTGATCACGAGCAAGACTCTCGGCCCAACTCACCACAGATCCCATTCTTTCGACTCCCAAGTCAACTAGAATAAGATCATACTAAAAACTAATCGCTGCCGCTGGGTTCATTTTCAAGCTTCTCAGATGATGGCTCCGTTGCGTAATAGCAGGCAGAACACTCTTGCCACCTCAGCAATTCATCGTCAGAATCCCAGTCGAGACAGGCAGAGAATCTATGCGACGCACACCGCGGACATTTTTCAGGTCCTGTGCGATCCCACCAAGCCCGCATCTCCATGTACGCTTCAAGTGCGTGGTGGACAGCGTTGAACGCCAAGTCGGCATCCCATCGCAATGCTTCTGTGTCGTGCTGAAGGTGCACAACCAGATCCCACGATTTTTCCCACACAGCCCGCAAGTACACACGCTGTCGACGCTTCGAGGACAGCTTTGCCGCGAAGACAGCGATCCAGCCCTTGACATTCGAGAGTTGTGGAGGCTTGGGCAGATCAGCAACCCATTCGGCGTTCGCTTCGTCATGAATGAGGGCGATCATCGCTTCCCGAAGCCTAACGCCAACGGCTTGATAATCTTCCGCATCGTTAGCGTCCGCTAGCGCCTCCTCGGCATCATCAAACTTCCGCCAGGCGCGTTCACTTACTGCTCTAGCATCGGGACTCACTTCAGCGTGATCCCGTTCGAGCATTCTCAACATTAAGCCTACGTGGAATGAAAAAGCGTAGTCTGCCGATCGGAACTCATCTTGCGTGTAGAGGTTTGTCGGATTAGTGATCACCCACCACCGATCACGCGAGCATCGCACGTCGAATACTTCGTACTGACGCTCCATTAACCGATGCCGCTTGACCAGCTCCACTGATAGCACCTCTTGATCCCACCGCGTTTGGCGTTCGACGTACTGCCGTATACCTCGCTCTTCGGCAGACTCCAACTGACGCGTCTGGCGCAGGGTGAATGTTCGGTCGGCTTCGCCGCTCAGATCGATCAACAGATCTCCGGCCCGCCGGACCAGCCGACGAAGTCTGCGCTGTGGATGCATGGCGCCTACTTCTTCGCAGACGCTAATCCGCTACGGAACTCGACCACGTCGCCGTCGGCCATGACGTAGTCCTTCCCCTCCATCCGAACCTTCCCCGCCGACTTCGCCGCAGCCATCGACCCCGCCGCCACCAGGTCGTCGTACGCCACGATCTCGGCCTTGATGAACCCTCGCTCGAAATCGGTGTGAATCACCCCGGCAGCCTTCGGCGCGGTATCGCCCTGGTGAATGGTCCACGCACGGGCCTCCTTGGGCCCGGCGGTCAGGTAGGTCTGCAGACCGAGGGTGTGGAAGCCGGCGCGGGCGAGGCCGTGCAGGCCGGGTTCGGTCTGGCCGATGGATTCCAGGAGTTCGAGCGCGGACTCCTCGTCGAGTTCGAGGAGCTCGGCTTCGACCTTGGCGTCCAGGAACACGGCGTCGGCGGGGGCGACGGAGGCGCGAAGTTCGGCGACGCGGGCTTCGTCGGTGAGCACCGACTCGTCGGCGTTGAAGACGTAGAGGAACGGCTTGACGGTCAGGAGGCTGAGCTCGCGGAGGTGCTCCATGTCGATCTCGGCGGCGGCGGCGAACAGCGTGCGGCCGGAGTCGAGGATCTCCTGCGCCTGTTTGGCGGCGTCGAAGGCGGGTTTGCGGTCCTTCTTGACCCGCGCCTCCTTCTCCAGCCGGACGACGGCCTTCTCCAGGGTCTGGAGGTCGGCGAGGATGAGCTCGGTCTCGATGACCTCGATGTCGGCGGAGGGGTCGACGCGGCCGTCGACGTGAATGACGTCGTCGTCGGCGAAGACCCGGACGACCTGGCAGATGGCGTCGGCTTCGCGGATGTTGGCGAGGAACTTGTTGCCGAGGCCCGCGCCCTCGGAGGCGCCCTTGACGATGCCCGCGATGTCGACGAAGGAGACCGTGGCGGGGACGGTGCGCTCGGAGGCGAAGATCTCGGCGAGTTTGTCGAGCCGCGGGTCGGGCAGCGGGACCACGCCGACGTTGGGCTCGATCGTCGCGAAGGGGTAGTTCGCGGCGAGCACGTCGTTCTTGGTCAGGGCGTTGAACAGCGTCGATTTTCCGACGTTGGGCAGCCCGACGATTCCGAGGGTGAGACTCACGAGGAACAGAGTCTACGCGGCGTAGCCTGTGAGCCATGCAGCCCACCTCCGAGGTGGTGACCGCCCGGCCCGCGCCCGCGCTGGCGGGGTTCGTCGACCACTACCTCGGCTACCGGCAGGCCGGGTTCGAGCCCGGGCTGCACCGCGGGCTGCCGTCGCGACACCTGACCTTCATCGTGGCGATCGGGCCGCGGATCGACGTGGTCGCGCAGGCGGACCCGGGGCAGCGGCCGGAGGCATACGGCTGCGTGCTCGGCGGGTTGCAGGCGGCGCCCGCCACGATCCGGCACGACGGCACGCAGGAGGGGGTGGCCATCGCGCTGACGCCGCTGGGGTGCCGCACGCTGTTCGGGCTGCCCGCGGCCGAGCTGTGGAGCCTGTCGCTGGAGCTGGCCGATGTGGCGGGGCCCGCCGGTGAGCGGCTCTGGGCGGAGTTGCAGGGCAGGCCGGGCTGGCCGGAGCGGTTCGCGACCGTCGACCGGGTGCTCAGCGAGCTGGCGGATCACGAGCGGCAGGTCGCGCCGGAGCTGGCCTGGGCCTGGCGCACCGTGGTCCGCGGCTCGGATCAGGCCGTCGGGGCGCTGGCCGGGGAGATCGGGTGGAGCAGGCAGCACCTGACCAGGCGGTTCAACCGGGAGTTCGGGCTGGGGCCGAAGCTGGCGGGGCGGATCGCCCGATTCGAGCGGGCGCGGCGGATGATCGAGCGGGTGCCGTCGCACGTCTCGCTGGCGCAGGTCGCGGCGGCCTGCGGGTACTACGACCAGGCGCACCTGAACCGGGACTTCGCGGAGCTGGCGGGCTGCGCGCCGACCACCCTGCTGAACACCGAGATTCCATCCGTCCAAGACGGGACCCACCCGCTGGCGTGAAGGTGGATTCATGAGCGAAAACACCGTGGGCGTCTGGCCCTGCCTCTCCTTCCGCGACGCGGCGAAGACCACCGAATTCCTGGTGCGCGCCTTCGGCTTCCGCAAGGTCGCCGAATACACCAGGGAGAACGACCCGGCGATCGTGGAGCACGGCGAACTCCGCTGGCCCGCGGGCGGCGGCATCATGTACGGCACCGCGAACAAGTCCGACGACCCGTTCTGCACCCGTGCCACCGGCAACGACAACATCTACCTGGTCACCGACGAACCGGACGCGCTGTTCGAGCGCGCCACCGCGGCGGGCGCCGAGCTCGTGCGCGGGCTGCGCGACGAGGACTACGGCTCGCGCGGCTTCACGGTCCGCGACCCGGAGGGCAATCTCTGGAGTTTCGGAACCTACCGCGGGGAGTGACCCGACCGGGAACAATATTCAACAAGTGCAGGCCGGAGCGGCCCGATCGGCTACGTTTCTGCTGTTTCGGCAACGGAGTCGGGCGTCGACGGGAGAGTGAGCAGATGGCGACGATCGAGTATCTGCGGACAGATCCGGACCTGCCACCGGTCGGCGTGGTGGACAAGCGTCCGATCACGCCGGTCAAGAAGGCGATATTCGCCGTCATCGCGGTGCTCGGCGCGATCGCCTGGGCGATCATCGCGCTGGTCCGCGGCGAAGAGGTGAACGCGGTCTGGATCGTGGTCGCCGCGGTCTGCACCTACATCCTGGCGTACCGGTTCTACTCGGTGTTCATCCAGCGGAAGATCACCAAGCCGCGCGACGACCTGGCGACGCCCGCCGAAATCCTGGAGAACGGCAAGGATTTCGTGCCGATGGACCGGCGGGTGCTCTACGGGCACCACTTCGCCGCCATCGCGGGAGCCGGGCCGCTGGTCGGCCCGGTGCTCGCGGCGCAGATGGGGTACCTGCCCGGCACCATCTGGATCGTGGTCGGCGTGGTGCTGGCGGGCGCGGTGCAGGACTACCTGGTGCTGTGGATCTCGCTGAAGCGCCGCGGGCGGTCGCTGGGGCAGATGGCCCGCGACGAGCTGGGCGCCATCGGCGGCGTCGCGGCCATCGTCGGCGTGCTGGTGATCATGATGATCCTGCTCGCGGTGCTCGCGCTGGTGGTGGTGAACGCGCTCGCGGAGAGCCCGTGGGGCATCTTCTCCATCGGCATGACCATTCCGATCGCGCTGTTCATGGGGCTCTACCTGCGCTACCTGCGGCCAGGAAAGGTCGGCGAGGTCTCGCTGATCGGCTTCGTGCTGCTCATCCTGGCCATCGTCTCGGGCGGCTGGGTCGCGGAGACCAGCTGGGGCGCGGACTGGTTCACGCTCTCGCCGGTGACCATCGCCTGGCTGCTCATCGGCTACGGCTTCGTGGCCTCGGTACTGCCGGTGTGGCTGCTGCTCGCCCCGCGCGACTACCTCTCCACCTTCATGAAGATCGGCACCATCGCGCTGCTCGCGGTCGGCATCCTGGTGACGATGCCGGTGCTGCAGGCGCCCGCGGTCTCGGAGTTCGCGATCAACGGCAACGGCCCGGCCTTCGCGGGCAGCCTCTTCCCGTTCCTGTTCATCACCATCGCCTGCGGCGCGCTCTCCGGATTCCACGCGCTGATCTCCTCCGGTACGACGCCGAAGCTGCTGGAGAAGGAGTCGCACGCCCGGATGATCGGGTACGGCGGCATGCTGATGGAGTCGTTCGTCGCGGTGATGGCGATCATCACCGCCTGCATCATCGACCAGCACCTGTACTTCGCGATGAACGCGCCGGTCGGGCTCACCGGCGGCACGCCGGAGACGGCCGCGAACTACACCAACTCGCTCGGCCTCTCCGGGCCGCCGACCACGCCGGAGGCGCTCAGCCAGGCGGCCTCCGACGTCGGCGAGGAGAGCATCATCTCGCGCACCGGCGGCGCGCCGACGCTGGCGGTCGGCATCTCCGAGGTGTTCTCCCAGTTCCTGGGCGGCGCGGGGATGAAGTCGTTCTGGTACCACTTCGCGATCATGTTCGAGGCGCTCTTCATCCTCACCACGATCGACGCGGGCACCAGGGTGGCGCGGTTCATGCTCTCCGATTCGCTGGGCAACTTCGGCGGGCCTGCGCGCAAGTTCAAGGATCCGTCGTGGCGGGTCGGGGCCTGGGGCTGCTCGGCCGCGGTGGTGCTGGCCTGGGGGGCGATCCTGCTCATGGGCGTCACCGACCCGCTGGGCGGCATCAACGCGCTCTTCCCGCTCTTCGGCATCGCGAACCAGCTGCTGGCGGCGATCGCGCTGACCGTGGTGGTCACCATCCTGATCAAGAAGGGGCTGGTGAAGTGGGCGTGGATTCCGGGGATTCCGCTGGTCTGGGACCTGGTGGTAACGATGACGGCGTCCTGGCAGAAGATCTTCTCCGCCGACCCCAAGGTGGGCTACTGGAAGCAGCACAGCATCTGCCAGCAGGCGCAGGAGGCGGGCACGCTGTGCCTGACCGCCAAGACGCCGGAGAACGTGGACGCCGTCGTGCGCAACACCTTCATCCAGGGCACGCTCTCCATCATCTTCGCGGTGCTGGTGATCATCGTGGCGGTGGTCGGCGCGATCGTCTGCGTGCGGGCGCTGCGCTCCGGCGGGGCGGAGACCACGGAAACGCCGGAGTGGCCGTCGAAGATCTTCGCGCCGAGCGGGTTCTTCCCGACGGCGGAGGAGAAGGAGGTGCAGCGGCAGTGGGACGAGCACGCGGCCGGTGGTCCGGCGCGGACGCCGGAACCGGCGAGTTGACCGGGCGGGGCGGCCGGACCGCGCTCCCGGCCGTCCTGCGCCGGGCACTCGGCGGGGTGCGCGGGGTGCTGTGGTGGTTCGACGGGGTGCTCGGGGGGCAGGATTACCAGCGCTACGTCGCGCACCTGCGCCGGGCGCACCCGGAGCGGGCGGTGCCTTCGGAGCGGGAGTACTGGCGGGAGCGGCACGCCGAGGCGGAGCGGAACCCCGGCGCCCGCTGCTGCTGAGCGCGGGCGGCGCAGTGCACTCGCCCGGATTCGCGCCGTACACAGGCGTCCGATTCCCGCTAGCCGGGGCGGCGGCGCGCTGCCAGAGTTGAGGGCGTGAACGACACGGCTCTCGACTTCGAACGCTGCTACCGGGCGGTCTCCACCCGGGATGCCCGCTTCGACGGGCAGTTCTTCACCGCGGTGCGGACCACCGGCATCTACTGTAGGCCGTCCTGCCCGGCGATCACCCCGAAGCGGGCCAATGTCTCCTTCCTGCCGACGGCCGCGGCCGCGCAGCAGGCGGGGTACCGGGCGTGCAGGCGCTGCCTGCCGGACGCCGCGCCGGGCTCGCCGCACTGGAACACCAGGGCCGACCTGGCCGCGCGGGCCATGCGGTTGATCGGGGACGGGGTGCTCGAGCGCGGCGGGGTGCCGGAGCTGGCGGCCGGGCTCGGGTACTCGCCGCGGCAGCTGACCAGGGTGCTCACCGCCGAGCTCGGGGCCGGGCCGCTGGCGCTGGCCAGGGCGCACCGCGCGCACACCGCGCGGCTGCTGATCCAGACCACGGCCATGCCGATCTCGGACGTGGCGTTCGCGGCGGGGTTCGCCAGTATCCGGCAGTTCAACGACACGGTGCGCGAGGTGTTCGGGGTGAGCCCGACGGTGCTGCGCACCGAGGCGCAGCGGCGGCGCGGCGCCGAGCCGGAGCCCGCCGCCGGGACGCTGACGCTGCGGCTGCCCTTCCGGCCGCCGCTGGACCGGGCGTGGTTGGGCTGGTTCCTCGCCGCGCACACCGTGCCGGGGCTGGAGGGCTGGGCGGACGGGGTCTACACCAGGGCGCTGCGCACGCCGCACGGGCACGCGGTGGTCCGGCTGACGCTGCTCGACGACCACGTGCGCGCCGAGCTCGCGCTGCGCGACATGCGCGATCTGGCGCCGACCGTGGCCCGGGTGCGGCACCTGCTCGATCTCGACGCCGACCCGGTCGGCATCGACGAGGCGCTGACCGCGGTGCGGCCCGGGTTCACCCCCGGCATCCGGGTGCCCGGCTGCGCGGACGGGGCGGAGCTGCTGCTGCGCACCATGATCGGGCAGCAGATCTCGGTCGCGGCGGCGGCGACGCACACCGCGCGGCTGGTGGCGGCGCTCGGGGAGCGGGTCGAGGGGGCGGTGCTCTTCCCGGAGCCCGCGGTGGTCGCGGAGCGCGGGGGCGAGGTGCTGACCGGCCCGGGGCGGCGGGTCGCCGCGGTGCTCGGGGCCGCTCTGGCGGTGGCGAGTGGCGAGGTGGTGCTGCACGCCGGGCGGACCGTTGCCGAGCTGCGGCGCGACCTGTTGGCGCTGCCCGGGGTGGGGCCGTGGACCGCGGACTACGTCGGCATGCGGTTGCTCGGCGATCCGGACATTCTGCTCGGCACCGACCTGATCGTGCGGCGCGGGGCCGAGCTGCTCGGGATCGACCTGGCCGACGCGGGGCGGTGGGCGCCGTGGCGGTCGTATCTCTCCATGCATCTGTGGAAGGTGGCGCTCGGCGACCGGGTCGCCGCCTTCTCCGACTCGAAAGCGCAGGTTCCGTGATGAATTCGACCGCCGATTACGCCGTGGTGGCGACGCCCATCGGGCCGTTCACCGTGCTGGTGGATGCCGAGGGGGCGGTGCTGGCCAGTGGGTGGACCGGGGATGCGGAGGGATTGCGGGGACTCGTGCACCCCGCGCTGCGGCCGGATTCGCTGCGCGAGCGGGATGCGCTCGGCGCGGTGACGGACGCCGTCGTGGACTTCCACGAGGGGGATGTCGGGGTGATCGATGCGGTTCCGGTGCGGCAGCGGTCGGGGCCGTTCCTGCTGCACGCCTGGGACGAGCTGCGCAAGGTGCCCGCCGGGAAGCCGATCACGTACACCGAGTTCGCCGCCGCCGCCGGGCGTCCGGTGGCTACCAGGGCTGCCGCGAATGCCTGTGCCAGGAACGCGGCCGCGCTCTTCGTTCCGTGCCACCGGATCCTGCGGATCGGCGGTGCGCTGGGTGGGTTCCGGTGGGGGTTGCCTGCCAAGCAGTGGTTGCTCGCGCACGAGGCGCGGGCGGTTGCCGGGGCCGGGGCGGCCGAATCGACCGGGGCCGTTGCTCGCTGACCTCAGGCGACGGTGGCGCGGAGGGTGGAGCCGTCGCGGCCGCGGACGACGTGCAGGCGGCTCGGGATGCGCTGGCGCATCTCGTCGACGTGGCTCACGATGCCGACGACGCGCCCGCCCGCGCGGAGTTCATCGAGGACGCCCATGACGGCGTCCAGGGTGTCGGCGTCGAGGCCGCCGAAGCCCTCGTCGATGAAGAGGGTGTCCAGGACGATGCCGCCGGATTCGGCGGCGACGCTGTCGGCGAGGCCGAGGGCGAGGGAGAGCGAGGCCATGAAGGTCTCGCCGCCGGAGAGGGTCTTGGCCGGGCGGACGCTGCCGGTGTAGTCGTCGCGGATGTCGAGGCCGAGGCCGCCGCGGCGGCCGCGCGGGCCCGCCCGGTCGGAGTGCACGAACTCGTAGCGGCCGCCGGACATGCGGCGCAGGCGTTCCGAGGCGGCGACGGCGACCTCCTCCAGGCGCGCCGCCAGGACGTAGGAGCGCAGCGACATCCTGCGGGTGTTCTCGCCGCGGCCCGCGACCACCTCGGCCAGCCCGGCCAGCTCCTCGAACTGGGACTGCACCGGGGCCACCAGGTCGACGGCGGCCCAGAGCTGGCTGCCCAGCTCCGCCAGCTGGGTGACGCGGCGCTGCGCCTCCGCCTGCTCGGCGATGGCGCGGTCGCGCTGCTCCTGGGCGGCGGTGAGCCGGGCGCGGAGGGTGTCGAGGTCGGCCGGTTCGGTGGTCAGTGCGGTGCCGACCTCCGGTTCGGCGAGGACCGCTTCGGCGCGGTCGCGCAGGCGGTCGGCGGCGGCGAGTTCGGTTTCGGTGTCGGATTGCCAGCGGGGGTCCCTGGTGGCCGGGGTGACCAGGTCGGAGACGGTCGTCAGGCGGGTGATCGCCGGGGTGAGGGGATCGGCGTCCGCCGCCGGGTTCGTGCCTCCGGCCGAGTCCGCGAGCGCGCTCGGGCCCGCCGATTCGGCGCCTGCGGCCGAGTCCGGAAGCGCGCTCGGGCTATTGGATTCGGCGGGTACAGCCGAGTCCGGGAGCGCGCTCGAGCCGTTGGATTCGGCGGATATGGCCGGATTGGCAAGCTCTGCCGGAGCCGCAGGTACCGCGGCGTGCCGGGCCGATTCGGTGGCAGCCGTTCCGCGCTGAACAGGCTCCGGGATGGCGAACAGGGCGTCGGGCTCGCCCGGGAGATCGAAGAGGGCCTCGGGCTCCGCGGCGAAAGGGTCCGCATTCGGCGTTCCGGGCTCGTCGGGCGCGGGGTCGAGGAAGCCCTCGGCCCTGGCGAGCCCGTCGACCCGGTCCGCGACCGACTCCACCCGCTCGACCGCACTGCTCACCTGATCCCGCGCGGCGCGCAACCCCTCGGCGGCGCGCACCAGCGCGCGCAGCCGATCACGGCGGCGGTCGAGGGAGGTGTCGGCCCCCGCGGCGGTGCGCAACCGTTCGGTGAGCTCGGCCAGTCGCTGCTCGCCGACAACAACGGCGGAGCGGACCGCGCCGCGCTGGGTTTCGTACTCGCGCAGCTGGTCCTGCATTCCGGCGGACTCGGTGCGCAGCCGCTCCACCTCGGCGGCGGTCCGCTCGCGGGAGTCGGCGAGCTCGCGGGCGTCCTCGACGCGCAGGGTGGCCGCGCGCAGGTTCGCGGCGAGCTCGACCCGGTCGGCGTCGCCGCCGCGCGCGGCCAGCGCCTCCGCCTCCCGCTCCAGCTCGGTGACCAGGGCCAGAGCCGTGTCCCGCGCGCGTTCGGCGACCTGCTCGGCCTTGCGGGCCCGGGTCTCGGCGGCCTCGGAGACGGCGGCGGCCGCGGCGGCGGCGGGGTTCGGGTGCTCGGCCGAGCCGCAGACCGCGCAGGGCTCGCCTGCGGCGAGCGCGGCGGCGAGCTCGCCCGCCATCCCCGCCAGGCGGCGCTCGCGCAGGTCGAGCACCTGTTCGCGGGCGTCGGTGTGCGCGGCGCGGACGGTCTCGAACTCCACCCGCGCGACGTCGAGCTCACGCCTGCACTCGGCGAGCCGGACGGCGGCGGCAGCGGCGGCCCCGAGCCGGTCGATCTCGGAGGTCAGCGCGGGCAGCGCGGCCACCGCGGTCTCGGACTCGCGCAGCCGCGTCTCGGCATCGGCGAGCCGGGCGGGAAGGGCGTCGCGGCGGCCCGCCAGCTCGTCCAGCTCGCGGCTCAGCCGGACTTCCCTGGCTCGCAGCTCGGTGAGTTCGGCGTCGAGCCGCTTGGCGGTGGCGGCGTCGGCGGCGACCTCGTCCAGGCCGCCGATCCGACCGCTCCAGACCCGGACCGCCGCGTCCAGATCGGCGGCTGCGGTAACGGCGCCAGCGATGACCGGCAACTCCCCGACCCCGGCGATATCGGCGGCGGCGGGCTCGGTGAGCGCGGCGCCCAGCGTGCTCGCGGCGTCGGCGCGGGCCGCCAGCCGGGCGCGGGCCTCGCGGACGGCGGAGCGGGCCTCGGACAGCGCGGCGGCGACCGGGGCGGCCCGGCGGGCGGCGTCCAGCTCGGTGCGCAGCGCGGCCCTGCGCTCGGCGTCGGCGGCGTGCGCGGCCAGTTGGGCGCGGGCGGTGGCGGCGCGGGTGCGCAGCTCGCCCGCGCGGCGCTCGGCGTCCAGCGCCGCGCGGGCGGTGTCGTAGTCGGTGCGGCAGCCGGAGACCCGCGCGTCGGCCTCGGCGACGGCGGTGCGCGCGGCGGCGAGCAGCTCCTGGGACCAGCCGACCGCCTCGGACGGCCCGACGGTGGTGGTCGCGGGCTCCCCCGCCGCCTCGCCGACGCGCGCGATCAGCCGGTCGATGTGCTGGTGCCCGGTCTCCAGCTCGGCCGCCGCGACCCGCCGCCGCTCGGCCAGCCAGTGCTCGGCGGCGCCGAAGCGCTCGGTGTCGAAGAGCTTCTCCAGCAGCTTCTCCCGGTCCTCGTTCTCCGCCCGCAGGAAGCGGGCGAAATCGCCCTGCGGGAGCAGCACCACCTGGAAGAACTGGTCGGCGCTCATGCCGAGCAGCCGGAGGATCTCGTCGCCGATCTCCTGGATTCGGGAGAGGTTGGTGCCGCTGCCGTCGAGCCAGGTCAGCGTGGCCTTGGGCTGCTCCTTGGTGGTGCCGTCGCCGCGCCGCTTCGGCCGCTCGAACTCCGGCGTGCGGCCGATCCGGACCCGGCGGCCGCCGAGCGTGGCCTCCAGCAGCACGCTGGGCGGGGTCTGCGCGGGGGCGTGGTCGGAGTGCAGCCGCTTGCTCTCCGCGCGGGCGCCGGGCACCCGGCCGTAGAGCGCGAAGGCGATGGCGTCGAGCACGGTGGTCTTGCCCGCGCCGGTCTGGCCGTGCAGCAGGAAGAGGCCGTCCGCGCCGAGCGCGTCGAAGTCGATGACGGTCTTGCCCGCGAACGGGCCGAAGGCGGTCAGCTCCAGCCGGTGCAGCCTCATGCGGAGAGCTCGCCGCGCTCCGGAGCGACGGAGGCGGTGTCCCGCTCGGTGACCGCGGCGGCCAGCGCCTGCTCCAGCAGCCGGACCTCGCCCGCGGACGGTTCGTCGCGCACGTCGCCGACGAAGCTCACGGCGATCTCGATATCCCGCCGCCCGTGCACCCGCTCCCGGTAGCGCAGCTCCGGATTGCCCTCAGGGCGAACCCATTCCACGTGCACGGCGTGCGGGAAGCGGGTGCGCAGCCTGCGCAGCGGCTCCACCGGGCGGGTGTGGTCGGTGAGCGTGGCGGAGACGTAGTCGTCGACCGCGGCGTCCAGCGCCGGGTCCTCCAGCAGCGCCTCCAGGGTGCCGGAGAGCGCGCGCAGGCCGCGGACGACGGGCAGCTCGCGCCTGCGCACCTCGCGCAGCCCGTCGGCGTCCAGGTCGACCAGCCAGACGGCCTTGCGGTGCGAGCGCTCGCCGAACGAATACGGCAGCGGGGAGCCGGAGTAGCGCACCGCGTCGGAGAGCGCCTGCGGCGAGTGCAGGTGCCCGAGCGCGACGTAGTCGATGCCGCCGAAGGCGGAGGCCGACACCGTCTCCACCCCGCCGACGGCGATCGAGCGCTCGGAGCCGGTCGCCTCGCCGCCGGTGACGAAGGCGTGCGCGAGCACCACCGAGCGCGGGGTGCCGCGGGCGGTCAGGTCGGCCCTGATCCTGGCCATGGCGGCGGCCAGCACCTCGGCGTGCGAACGGGCCTGCGGCACGTCCAGTTCCGCGCGGGTGATCTCCGGCTCCAGGTAGGGGATGCCGTAGCAGGCGACGGGGCCGTGCTCGTCCTCGAGCAGAACCGGGGTATCGCAGGCCGCGACGGTGGTGCAGAGGTGCAGCCCGCCCGCGGCGGCGAAACCGGCGCCCGCGCCGAGCCGGGCCGGGGAGTCGTGGTTGCCCGAGGTCGCCACGATGCGGGCGCCCGCGGCGCGGATGGCCTCGAAGCCGCGGTTGCAGACGGCGATGGCGTCGGCGCTGGGGATGGCGCGGTCGTAGACGTCACCCGCGAGCAGCACGACGTCGACCGATTCGGCGGCCACCAGCTCGGCGATGGCGGCGAGCGAACGAGCCTGATCGGCAAGCAGATCGACGCCGTGGAAGGTGCGCCCGATGTGCCAGTCGGAGGTGTGCAGCATCCGCATGCCGCGAAACCTAGGCCAACCCACCGACACAGTTCAAACAACCACGCGGTGACCGTGGTCTCCCGGGTAAGCGACCCGCCGTTCCGTCCCACCGGCCGACGGCGGGTTAGTGTGCATGACGTGGCTGCTTCCCAACGTGTGCGACCCGGCGTGCCCGCATCGCAGCGCTCGGTCCTGCCCGCGGTCCGCGGCGTCTCGGCGCCGGTCGCGGTGGCGATCGCGGCTGCCTGCACGATCGCGGGGTTCCTGGTCGACGCCGCGGGTGGCGGCAGCGAGCTGACCGCGGTCTTCTCCGGGGCGTACGTGCTCGGCTGCCTGCTCGCGGTGCTCGCGGTGCGGTACCGGGGGCTGTTCACCACGATGGTGCTGCCGCCGCTGCTGCTCTTCGCCTCGGTGCCGCTGGCCTACCAGTTCCTCACCGCGGGCGGCTCGGCCTCGATCAAGGACATCCTGCTCAACCTGGCGATCCCGCTGGTGAACCGGTTCCCGGCCATGCTGCTGGCGACGGTGCTCGCGCTCGCGGTCGGCGGGTTCCGGATCTGGCAGCGGCGGCGCGAGGAGGCGAGCCTGAAGGCGAGCGAGGGGCGGCGGGGCACCAGCTGGGGGCGCGGGACTTCGCTGCGGGATACGGCGGAGCGCGGGCGGCGGGCGCGGAGCGAGCCGGACGACGAGGACGTCAGCGACATGAAGACGGAGCTGCTGCCCGGGCCGTCGCGGCGGCCGCCCGCGCCGCCCGCCGACGCGGCGCCGCCGCGCAAGGGGCGGGGGTCTGCTCGCGGGCGCACGACCACGCGCGAACGCGAGGGTGAACCGCCGCGGCGCCGCGAGGGCGCCGCGCCGGGGCGGCCGACGGTCCGCTACCGCGACCGCGACGACGACCGGCGCAAGCCGAAGCGGTAGTTCAGCGGCGGGCGGGGCGCAGCTCGCGGGGCAGCGCGAAGACCAGGGTCTCGTTCGCTGTGGTCACCGGCTGGACGTCGGCGAAGCCGTGCTCGGCGAGGAGCTCGAGCACGCCTTCGACCAGGATCTCCGGGACCGAGGCGCCGGAGGTGATGCCGACCGTGCGGACTCCGTCCAGCCAGGCGGTGTCCACCTCGCGGGCGTAGTCGACCAGGTGCGCGGCCTTCGCGCCCGCGTTCAGCGCGACCTCGACCAGCCGGACCGAGTTGGACGAGTTGCGCGAGCCGACCACGATCACCAGGTCGCACTCCGGCGCCATCGCCTTGACCGCGGTCTGCCGGTTGGAGGTGGCGTAGCAGATGTCGTCGCTGGGCGGGTCCTGCAGCAGCGGGAACTTCTGCCGCAGCAGCCGGACCGTCTCCATGGTCTCGTCCACGCTGAGCGTGGTCTGGGAGAGCCAGATGACCTTGTTCTCGTCGCGCACCGTGACGCCCTCTACCCCGCCGGGGCCGTCCACGAGCTGGACGTGGTCGGGCGCCTCACCGGCGGTGCCCTCCACCTCCTCGTGCCCCTCGTGGCCGATCAGCAGGATGTCGAAGTCGTCGCGGGCGAAGCGCTTGGCCTCCTGGTGCACCTTGGTGACCAGCGGGCAGGTGGCGTCGATGGTGCGCAGGCTGCGTTCGGCGGCCGAGGCGTGCACCGCGGGCGAGACGCCGTGCGCGGAGAAGACCAGCAGGGCGCCCTCGGGCACCTCGTCGGTCTCGTCGACGAAGATCACGCCGCGCTCGCGCAGCGTCTCCACGACGTGCCGGTTGTGCACGATCTCCTTGCGGACGTAGACCGGAGCGCCGTGCTTCTCCAGCGCCTTCTCCACGGTCTCGACGGCGCGGTCGACGCCCGCGCAGTAACCGCGCGGTTCAGCTAGCAGCACCCGCTTCGCATCGGCCGCACCGGAGGAACCGGCGGAGCGCGCGATTCCGACGTTCAGGGAAATAGCCGAGGACATGCCCCACAGAATACGGATCGGAACCGGGTGCCGCCGCCCGCGGTGCGCACGGGAGAATCACACCCCGTGACACTCGTCCTTTGCATCACACACCGTTTCGGGCAGGCTGGAACCATGTTCCGACCACCGTTCCTGGCCAGGGTCGCGGCCGGCGCCGCCGTGTACGCCCTCGAAGAGAGCCGCAGGTTGCCGAGCGCGGCAATTCATTTCCCGATCACGGCGGTGAGCCAGCTGCTGCAGACGTCGATGCACGTGCAGCAGTTCGTCACCAGTTTGGCGCTGAAAGGCGACGCGGTCTTCGAGCGCCTCGGCGGAAATCCGGTGGAGCAACCGGAATGGGCGACATTCGACGAGGATCTCGACGAATACCGCGACGATTTCGCCCCCGGCGGGATCGCGGACGCCAGGGTCAGCCGCTTCGACCGCTACACCGGCGACGATATCGGCAGCGGGAACGGCCACGTCGCGACGGCGCCGAGCTACAGCGCGCCGGAGATCGCGGCCGAGCCGGTGCCGGACGAGGCCATCGCCTCGGTGACCGATATCACCCCCGCGCAGCCGCTGGAAACCGGCTCCGCGCCGCAGCCGGTCGACGAGCCTGCGCGCCCCGCGTCCGCGCCGGAGCAGGGCGCGCCCGAGCCGGAACAGAGCGGGGCCGAGCCGGATCGGGCCACGCCCGACCCGGAGCTGCCCGCGGTCGCCGCGAAGTACGACTACCCGTCGATGACGCTGGCCCAGCTGCGCGCCCGGCTGCGCATGCTCTCGGTGGACGACCTCTCCGCGCTGCTCGCCTACGAGGAGCGGACCCAGGCCCGCGCGCCCTTCCTCACCATGCTCACCAACCGGATCGCCACCGTGCGGGCCCAGTGACCTCCGGCCCCGCGAACTCCGCGGAGCAGCCGTGGCCGGTGCGCACCGTCTCGATGAAGGTGGCGCAGTGGATCGACAAGCTGGGCAGCGTCTGGGTCGAGGGGCAGATCACCCAGCTCTCGCTGCGGCCGGGGACCAGGACCGCGTTCCTGACCCTGCGCGACCCGTCGGCGGACATGTCGCTCGCGGTGACCTGCGACCCGGAGCTGGTGCGGTCGGCGCCGGTGCCGCTGCGCGAGGGCACGCGGGTGGTCGTCTACGGGAAGCTGCAGTTCTACCCGGCGCGCGGCAGCCTCTCGCTGCGGGTGCTGGAGATCCGCGCGGTCGGGGTCGGCGAGCTGCTGGCCAGGATCGAGCGGCTGCGCGCGCTGCTGGACGCGGAGGGGCTCTTCGACCCGCGGCTCAAGCGGCCGCTGCCGTTCCTGCCCGGCACCGTCGGGCTGATCACCGGGCGCGGGGGCGCGGCCGAGCACGATGTGCTGACCGTGGCCAGGAACCGGTGGCCCGCGGTGCGGTTCGAGATCCGCAATACGGCGGTGCAGGGCGCGGCGGCGGTGCCGCAGATCCTGAAGGCGCTGGCCGAGCTGGACGCCGACCCGGCGGTCGAGGTGATCGTGCTGGCCCGCGGCGGGGGCAGCGTCGAGGACCTGCTCCCCTTCTCCGACGAGGCGCTGTGCCGGGCCATCGTCGCGGCCACCACCCCGGTGGTGAGCGCGATCGGGCACGAGCCGGACAGCCCGCTCAGCGATTACGTCGCCGACCTGCGCGCCGCCACCCCGACCGACGCCGCCAAGCGGATCGTGCCGGACGCCGCCGCCGAGCTGGCCGGGGTGCGCGAGCTGCGCGAGCGCGCCGCGGGGGCGCTGCGCGGCTGGGTGCAGCGCGAGGAGCGGGCGCTGGCGCAGCTGCGCTCGCGGCCGGTGCTCGCCGACCCGCTGCGCGAGGTCGAGCGGCGGGCCGAGGAGGTCGAGCGGCTGCGGAGCGCCGCGCGGCGCTCCGTCGAGCACCGGGTGAGCGGGGAGCGGATCGCGCTGCGGCACCTGCGGGAGCAGCTGGTCGCGGTGGGTCCGGCCGCCACCATGGCGCGCGGCTACGCTGTCGTGCAGCGCGTCAGCGGGGCCGAGCGGCACGTGGTGCGCGGCATCGACGAAGCGCCCGCGGGCAGTCAGTTGCGCATCCGGGTCGCGGACGGCGCGATCAGCGCGGCCGCGCTCGGGACCGAGAGGACAGGAGCCTGATCGTGCCGGACGAGGTCGACGAGATCGCGGGGTTCGGGTACGAGCGGGCCCGCGACGAGCTCGCCACCGTGGTGAAGATGCTGGAGCAGGGCGGGCTCGACCTGGACGAATCGCTCACGCTCTGGGAGCGCGGTGAGGCGCTGGCCAATCGCTGCGAGGAGCACCTCGCCGGTGCCCGCGAGCGCGTCGAGAACGCGCTCGCCCGCGCTGACCTCGAGCACGGAGAGTAGTCCGCTGCGCGGAGCGGCAGCCTGTCGGCGTGCGCGGCGGCCCGCACCCGCGTGGGGCTCCGCGCGCAAGCGAGCCCACGCGCGGTGGTGCCGACGACCGCGGCGGTGCCTAGGGCTGCAGGGGCTGCGCGGCGGTGACGGCGCCCGCGAGGGTGCGGAAGGCGGCGTCGTTGCCCGCGCCGGTGATCAGGACGCGCACGCCGCCGAGGTCGGTGACCCAGGCGGTCTCCTCGGTGGGCTGGCTGTAGACCGCCCACTTCTCACCGCCGACGTCGACCGTCCCGGTCGCATACCGGGAGCCGAGCACGAAGCGGGAGAGCTGCTGTTCGGTGGCACTGCTCTGGGTGAGCCGCATGTAGGTGCCCGCGCCGGTCACGTAGCCGACGGTGCTGACCGGCCCGCCGCCCGCGGCGGTGATCGTCTCCCGGCTGCCGGAGTTCGGCGTCCAGTCGGCGGGCAGCTCCGGGTTCCGAATGGGAAAGTCCAGCGTGCGGGCGTCGGAGCCGAGCGCGGCGGCGACGTCGAAGTGCGGGATCCGCCCCTCGGTCGGACCGGTGGCGGCGAAGCTGCACTGGCTGGCCAGCCCGGCGAACACCACGGCGATCAGCACCAGCGGGATCAGCGAGAGGAACAGATCCTTATAGTCGTGCAGGATGCGTGGCTTCTGGGATGGCACGCCTCCCAGTATCCCCACCTGCGGCGCAGCCCGTGCACAGGGGTGTACGGGCGTACCGGTCGTAGTGAGACAATCGCGGTGGATTTCCCGAACCAAGGAGGCACCCCGCGATGACGGCAACTTCGCCCGCACCGAGCCGCCGTGAGGCACCCGACCGCAACCTCGCGCTCGAGCTGGTCCGCGTCACCGAGGCCGGTGCGATGGCCGCGGGCCGCTGGGTCGGCCGCGGGGACAAGGAAGGTGGGGACGGCGCCGCCGTCGACGCCATGCGCCAGCTGGTGAGCTCGGTGTCCATGCGCGGCATCGTGGTGATCGGCGAGGGCGAGAAGGACGAGGCGCCCATGCTCTACAACGGCGAGGCGGTCGGCGACGGCACCGGGCCGGACGTGGACTTCGCCGTCGACCCGATCGACGGCACCACGCTCATGTCCAAGGGCTCCCCCGGCGCCATCTCGGTGCTCGCGGTGGCCGAGCGCGGCGCCATGTTCGACCCCTCCGCGGTCTTCTACATGCACAAGATCGCGGTCGGCCCGGAGGCGGCCGGTGTGGTCGACATCTCGGTGCCGATCTCGGAGAACATCCGCCGGGTGGCCAAGGCCAAGGGGCTGCACAAGTCCGACCTGACCGTCTGCATCCTGGACCGCCCCCGCCACGCCGACCTGATCCAGCAGGTCCGCGACGCGGGCGCGCGCATCCGGCTGATCTCCGACGGCGACGTGGCGGGCGCCATCGCCGCGGCCCGCCCCGACTCCGGCACCGACATCCTGGTCGGCATCGGCGGCACCCCGGAGGGCATCATCGCGGCCGCCGCCATGCGCTGCATGGGCGGCGAGATCCAGGGCAGGCTGGCGCCGAAGGACGACGAGGAGAAGCAGAAGGCGGTCGACGCGGGCCACGACCTGGACCGCGTGCTCGGCACCGAGGACCTGGTCTCCGGCGAGAACGTCTTCTTCTGCGCCACCGGCGTCACCGACGGCGACCTGCTGCGCGGCGTCCGCTACTTCGGCGGCGGCGCCTCCACGCACTCCATCGTCATGCGCTCCAAGTCCGGCACGGTGCGGATGATCGACGCCTACCACCGCCTCACCAAGCTGCGCGAGTACTCCTCCGTCGACTTCGACGGCGACGAGAACGCCATCCCGCCGCAGTTCTGAGCCGCTCCCCGGCCTCGGCGCGCACCCCTGCGCCGAGGCCGCGGCCGGTTCCGGGACGTCGGCGCGAACGCGCGGCGTTCATCCCGGAGCAGCTGTGCGATTCCTCTCGAACGTGGCTCCCCCATCGCGCCGGAGCGCGGCCTAGGGTCGGGGTATGACCGAGGAATCGCAGTATCGGATCGAGCGGGACACGATGGGGGAAGTTCGCGTTCCGGTGGACGCGCTCTGGCGGGCGCAGACCCAGCGCGCGGTGGAGAACTTCCCGATCTCGGGCCGCGGGCTGGAGCGGGCGCAGATCCGGGCGCTCGGGCTGCTCAAGGCGGCCTGTGCCACGGTGAACAAGGACCTCGGGCTGCTCGACCCGGCCAAGGCGGACGCCATCGTGGCCGCGGCGGGCGAGATCGCCGACGGCAAGCACGACGACCAGTTCCCGATCGACGTCTTCCAGACCGGCTCGGGCACCAGCTCCAATATGAACGCCAACGAGGTGATCGCCTCGATCGCGGCGAACGCGGGCGTCACGGTGCACCCGAACGACGACGTGAACATGTCGCAGTCCTCCAACGACACCTTCCCGACCGCGGTGCACCTGGCCGCCACCGAGGCCGTCGTCACCCAGCTGGTCCCCGCGCTGGACCACCTGCGGCTGGCGCTGCAGGACAAGTCGAGCGAGTGGCGCACCGTGGTGAAGTCCGGCCGCACGCACCTGATGGACGCGGTGCCGGTGACGCTCGGGCAGGAGTTCGGCGGCTACACCAGGCAGATCGCGGCCGGGATCGAGCGGGTGCTTGCCACCCTGCCCCGGCTGGGCGAGCTGCCGATCGGCGGCACCGCGGTCGGCACCGGGCTGAACGCCCCCGCCGACTTCGGCGCGCGGGTCGTGGCCGAGCTGCGCCGCAGCACCGACCTGGAGGCGCTGCGCGAGGCCGAGGACCACTTCGAGGCGCAGGCGGCGCGGGACGGGCTGGTCGAGGCGTCCGGCGCGCTGCGCACGGTCGCGGTAAGCCTCACGAAGATCGCGAACGACATCCGCTGGATGGGGTCGGGGCCGCTCACCGGGCTCGGCGAGCTGCAACTGCCCGACCTGCAGCCGGGCAGCTCGATCATGCCGGGCAAGGTGAACCCGGTGCTGCCGGAGGCGGTCACCCAGGTGGCGGCGCAGGTGATCGGCAACGACGCCACGGTGGCGTTCTCCGGCGCGAGCGGCGCCTTCGAGCTGAACGTCTACATCCCGGTCATGGCCCGCAACCTGCTGGAGTCCATCCGGCTGCTGGCGAACGTCTCGCGGCTCTTCGCGGACCGCTGCGTGCACGGGCTGGTCGCCAATACCGAGCGGCTGCGCACGCTGGCCGAGTCCTCGCCCTCCATCGTGACCCCGCTGAACTCGGCGATCGGGTACGAGGAGGCGGCGGCGGTCGCCAAGGAGGCGCTGAAGGAGGGCAAGACCATCCGGCAGACGGTGATCGACCGGGATCTCATCGGCGACAAGCTCAGCGAGGAGGAGCTGGACCGTCGGCTCGACGTGCTGTCGATGGCGCGGGTCGAGGAGAAGTAGGACCGCCCCCGCGCGGGCGGCTCGCGCCGCGCGGCTCGGCCCCGGCCGGAAGGCGCAGCCCGCGCGGGGCCTGCCGCCGGCCGGGGCGCGCTGTCAGCCCTTCAGGTGCGCCAGCTCGGCGCGCGCCTTCTCGCCCTCTTCACCGAGGTCGGTGCGGGTGAAGACCTTCCACCGGTCGAGCAGCGGGGCGAAGACCAGCCGGTTCTCGTCGGCGGGGTTGTAGATCCCGGCCTCGGCGAGCACGTCGTCGCTGTTGCGGCCGTCCGGCAGCGCGACGGTGGGCACCCGGAAGTCGGCGATCCGGTCGGCGATGGCGCGCAGCGTCTGGTCCGGCGCCAGGTCGAAGGCGGCGGAGACCAGGTCGGCGAAGAACTCGGACTGCAGCTCGTCGTCGCGGGCGATGCGCTCGGCGATGGCGGTGACGATCGGGTTCTCGTTCAGCGCGGCGGTGTTGCGGTGCCTGATCCCGGAGGCGGCCTCCTCGAAGGCGGCGTTGGCCAGCACGTCGATCAGGTGCAGCGGGGCGCGCCGGAAGCCCTTGGTCATGTGGTCCATGCGCAGCCGCTCCAGCTCCACCGGGTCCACCGAGCGGGTGACCATGAGGTAGTTCCGGATGAGGATCTCGTGCCGGTTCTCCTCCGCGGTCCAGCGCCCGACCCAGCGCCACCACGGCCCGCTGCGCAGCGACTTGCCCAGCTCGCGGTGGTAGGAGGGCAGGTTGTCGGCGATCAGCACGCTCACCGTGAGCGCCAGCTTGGCCACCTCGCCGAGCTGGGACTGGCTCGGGTCCCAGTCCTCGCCGCCGAGGAAGCCGAAGTTGCGCCCGTCGGACCACGGGACGAGGTCGTGCGGCTGCCAGCCGTCGGCGATCTGGACGTGGCGGTGCAGGTTCAGCTCCACCTCGTCGGTGAGCGAATCCAGCAACTCGCGGTCGGTCAACACTGTGTGCACGCAGACAAGGTAGCGGGTCGGCGCCCGATACGGGGATGCCCGGTCCAGAAACTGGGCAGTACCCAGCGGAACGCCGCGCCCGCGAGGGGCGGATACCAACCGGCAACCGCCCGGCGGCCCCGGAAGGGACCGCCGGACGGCGGCGACTCAGGCGTTCGGCCCGTACTCCTCCAGCATCTCGGTGACCAGCGCCGCGATCGGCGAGCGCTCCGAGCGGGTGAGCGTGATGTGCGCGAAGAGCGGGTGCCCCTTCAGCTTCTCGATCACCGCGGCGACGCCGTCGTGCCTGCCGACCCGCAGGTTGTCGCGCTGCGCCACGTCGTGCGTGAGCACCACCCTGGACCCGCTGCCGAGCCTGCTGAGCACCGTGAGCAGGACGTTGCGCTCCAGCGACTGCGCCTCGTCCACGATCACGAAGGAGTCGTGCAGCGAGCGGCCGCGGATGTGCGTGAGCGGGAGGACCTCCAGCATGTCCCGGCTCAGCACCTCCTCGAGCACCTCGCGGCTGGCCAGCCCGTCGAGGGTGTCGAAGACGGCCTGCGCCCAGGGGCCCATCTTCTCGCTCTCGCTGCCCGGCAGGTACCCCAGCTCCTGGCCGCCCACCGCGTACAGCGGCCGGAACACCACCACCTTGCGCTGCGTGCGCCGCTCCATCACGGCCTCCAGCCCCGCGGTCAGGGCCAACGCCGACTTGCCGGTCCCCGCGCGACCACCCAGCGAGACGATGCCAACGCTCTCGTCCAGCAGCAGGTCCAGCGCGATCCGCTGCTCGGCGGAGCGGCCGTGCAGCCCGAACGCCTCGCGCTCGCGGACCACCTGCACCCGCTTGTCCGGCGTGACCCGGCCCAGCGCGCTGGAGTTCGGGCCGAGCAGCCGGATGCCGGTGTGGCAGGGCAGCTCCCGCGCCTCCTCCAGATCGATCGAGCCCTCCGCGTACAGCGCGTCCACCCGGTCGCCCGCGACGTCCAGCTCGACCATCCCGGACCAGCCCGACGTCACCACGTCCTGGGCGTGGTACTCCTCCGCCGCCAACCCCACCGCGGAGGCCTTGACGCGCAGCGGGATGTCCTTGGAGACGAGCACCACCCGCGCGCCCTCGGCCGCCAGGTTCAGCGCGCAGGCGAGGATGCGGGAGTCGTTGGTGTCGGTGCGGAAGCCGACGGGGAGCACCGCGGGGTCGGTGTGGTTGAGTTCCACCTGGAGGGTTCCGCCCTCGGTCCCGATCGGCAACCGCTCGTCCAGCCTGCCGTGCTGCAGCCGGAGATCGTCCAGGTTGCGCAGCGCCTCGCGGGCGAACCAACCCAGCTCGTGGTGATGCCTCTTGGACTCCAGTTCACCGATGACCACCAGCGGGAGGACCGCGTGGTGCTCGCCGAACCGGGTGAAGGCCCAGGGATCGGAGAGCAGGACGGAGGTGTCGATGACGAAGGTCTTCAAGCCGTCCCCGGCTTCCCCTCGCGGGGAGTCTGCTTCAGCCGGTGAGATGGACGACGCGGGAGCGGAAACGGAGCGTGCAGCAGTCACGGTGGGCTCCTAAAGTGTTCGCACGGCACCCGCACGAACGATCGCGCTGGACCGGTCCGTCCTGATGAAGGCCGACTTGCGTCAACCGCCACGAGGGCCGGGTGCCGGCCCCCTCGTACTGATTGCCTCAGTCACGGTCAGGACCTCCCGTACGAACCACAACGACGCGGTCCGCACCAACGAAGTTACCGCCGACCCCCGACACCGCGCTGGATGTAGCGCGGGACTGGCGGTGAATATGTCGTTAACGACCAGGCAGCGGCGCTCCGCGCAGGCTGCGGTTAAAGTCGCGGGCATGGCCGTACCAGAGGATCTCGCCGCACTGTCGTCCAAGGAGCTGCACGACCGGGCCGTCAAGCTGGCGGTGCGCCGCGCCGACGTGAAATACCTGTGGCAACTGCTCAAGCGCATCCCGGCGGCCGAGGCGACGGCGGGCCGGGCAGGCGACAGCGAGGCCGACATCACGTACGTGCTGCCGCTGATCGACGACTACCTGCACGCCGGGGAGGGCGAGGTGGCCGAGCAGTTGCGGCCGTTCTACCTGGAGTACCTCGCCGAGCACTCCGAGTAGCGGGTCAGCGCCGGGAGAACACCGCGCGGACGACGCCACCGACGGTGCCGCGCAGGAAGTTCTCCCAGCTGAAGTGGTCGTCCCAGAGCACGATCTTCCCCTCGCGGAGCACGAAGGTGCCCATCACCCAGAACCGGATGGCGACCGGGCCGAAGCGGAGCACGTCGGTGCGGTCGGTGAGCACCACCGCGCCGTCCGCGGCGATGTGGTGCACCTCGACCGCGAAGCCGAGCGACGGGCGCTCCAGCCCGCGCAGCACCCCGGCGACCCGGCGCGCGCCGCGCACGTCGGGCAGGGTGGTGTTCTTCCACACCACGTCCGGGTGCAGCAGCTCGACGGCGGCGTCGGCGTCGCCGCGCTCCATCGCCTCCAGGAAGGCGCGGACGGTGCGCACCGACTGCGTGCCGGGGCTGCTGCCGTTCAGCGACTGCGGCGCGGTGCCGCCGTTGCGGGTGGTCTCCAGATCGTCGGCCATGTACCGACGATAGGCGGATACCCGCGACGGCGACAGCCCTAGCCGAGCAGGCCCCACTCCTCCAGCCCGGAGTACAGCGGGAAGTCCTGCGCCAGCTTGCGCACCCGAGCCCGCAGCGGCTCCAGCTCGCCGCCCGCGAGCGCGCCCGCGATGATGTCGGCGACCTCGGTGAACTCGGCGTCGCCGAAGCCGCGGGTGGCCAGCGCGGCGGTGCCGATGCGCAGCCCGGAGGTGACCATCGGCGGGCGCGGGTCGAACGGGACGGCGTTGCGGTTCACCGTGATCCCGATCTCGTGCAGCAGGTCCTCGCCCTGCTGGCCGTCGAGCTCGGAGTTGCGCAGGTCGACCAGGACCAAGTGCACGTCGGTGCCGCCGGTCAGCACGCTGATGCCCTTACCGGCGACGTCCGAGCCGGTCAGCCGCTCGGCGAGCAGCGCGGCGCCGGAGAGCGTGCGCTCCTGGCGCTCCTTGAACTCCGGGGTCCCGGCGATCTTGAACGCCACCGCCTTGGCCGCGACGGCGTGCATGAGCGGCCCGCCCTGCTGGCCCGGGAAGACCGCGGAGTTCAGCTTCTTGGCGTACTCCTGCTTGGCCAGGATGATCCCGGAGCGCGGGCCGCCGAGGGTCTTGTGCACGGTCGAGGAGACGACGTCGGCGTGCGGCACCGGAGAGGGGTGCAGCCCGGCGGCGACCAGCCCGGCGAAGTGCGCCATGTCCACCCAGAGGTAGGCGCCGACCTCGTCGGCGATCGAGCGGAAGGCCGCGAAATCCTGCTGCCGCGGGTAGGCCGACCAGCCCGCCACGATCACCTTCGGCCGGGACTCCAGCGCGATGGTGCGCACCTCGTCCATGTCGACCCGGTGGTCTTCCTTGCTGACCCCGTAGGAGTGCACGTCGTAGAGCTTGCCGGAGAAGTTCAGCCGCATGCCGTGCGTGAGGTGCCCGCCGTGTGCGAGGTCGAGCCCGAGCAGCTTGTCGCCCGGCTCCAGCAGCGCGTGCAGCACCGCGGCGTTGGCCTGCGCGCCGGAGTGCGGCTGGACATTGGCGAACTCGGCGCCGAAGAGCGCCTTGGCGCGCTCGCGGGCGAGGTTCTCGACGACGTCGGCGTGCTCGCAGCCGCCGTAGTAGCGGCGGCCGGGATAGCCCTCCGCGTACTTGTTGGTGAGCACGCTGCCCTGCGCCTGCAGCACCGCGCGCGGCACGAAGTTCTCCGAGGCGATCATCTCGAGGGTGTCGCGCTCGCGGGCGAGTTCGCCCGCCACCGCGGCCGCGACCTCGGGGTCGAGCTCTGCGAGGGACTGGGTGTTCACCGAAGCGGTCGTCTGCGTCACCCCGCCGATTCTATGGACCAGCTGCTCGCGGCCGGGCAGCGGGTCAGGCGGCTGCGAGCTCGCGGCGCAGTGCCCCCGGGGTCAGCGGTTCGTCCAGCAGGCGGCGGAAGCGCTCGGCCCTGGCGGGCGGGTCGGCGGCCTCGTCCAGCCAGCCGCCGAGCAGCCGGTACCCCTCGACGTAGGTGCTGATGTAGGCGCGCCACAGCGGCGAGGAGAGGAAGCGCAGCGACTGCCGCGCCCGCTCCGGGGTGGTGAGCGCCCAGCGCTCCAGGAAGCCGGCCACCTCGTCGGCGTCCCGGTGCCGGTCGTGCAGCAGCAGCGCGGCGTCCTGCCGCACCCCGAGCAGCCCGGCCGAGGCCTGGGAGAGCTGCTCGGCGCGCTCGCCGTCGAAGCGGAGCCCGAGGTCGGCGTAGATCTCCTGCGCCCAGAGCCCCCAGCCGGGGCCGATGATGGCCTTCAGCGCCAGGTCGGCCAGCCCCTCCGCCATCAGGCACTGCGGGGTGTTGACCAGGAAGAGCGTCTGCTCGTCCTGGCCTGCGGCGACCAGCCCGGCCTCCTTGCGGCAGTGCTCGGTGTGGTGGCCGGGGTAGGACTCGTGCGCGATCAGGTGCGGCAGGTTCGCCATCTGCTGGCGCAGGTCGGAGTTGATGGCGACGGTGGAGTGGTAGCCGCCGTTGTAGTAGTTGAAGCCGGACCACGGCTTGTCGCCGACCACCTCGTAGGTCACGTGCTCGCTGTCCGGCAGCGGGAAGCGCTCGCGCACCCGCTCGCGCAGCGCGCCGGAGAAGGCCGCGACGCAGTCGCGCAGCCGCTCCGGCGGGATCTCGTCGGCCTTGCGGTGCGCGGTGATCCGCTCGGCCAGCGGGCCGTCGCCGGGCAGCACCTCGGCCATCTTCCGGTGCGCCTCCCGGTACACGGCCTCGTCGCCGGGGGCGATCTCGACGTCGAAGTAGGCGCGCACCTCGTCCACGAAGCCGATCTCGGCCCCGGCGAACTTGCGCCCTGAGCACTCCAGCGCGCGCAGGTGCACGTCGATGAACTCGGTGCGCTCCGGCGGCAGCCCGGCGCTCGGCAGCTCGGCGCGGAGCGCGGCGGCGCGGTGCGCCAACTCGGCGGGTTCGGGGGCCATGGCGTTCTCGACCGCGCGGCGCAGCTCCGGGTCGCCGGTGAAGGCGTCGACGAAGCCCTCCTCCAGGCGGTCGAAGGCGAGGCCGAGCCGCAGGTACTCGGTGACGAGCGGATGCGCTTCCATTCGGCCGAGACTAGCGCGAAACCCGGCACGGGGGCGGTGCCGATCGCGACCCCGCGTGCGGTGCGCCCGCGGCGCGGAGCACAATTCGGCTGTGCGGCGAGGTGCGGATCGAATTCACCTCGCCGGC
This sequence comes from Nocardia sp. NPDC057353, assembly GCF_042667085.1. NCBI lineage: Bacteria > Bacillati > Actinomycetota > Actinomycetes > Mycobacteriales > Nocardiaceae > Nocardia > Nocardia sp. NPDC057353. Next base: position 24,916 of record NZ_JBHVAK010000050.1, on the reverse strand, counting down.
GCGCGACGGAGCGTGTTCGCACGGAGGAGGCATCGGGTAAGTGGCACGAATGGGCGAGCCGAGTCCGTATGTGGAATTCGACCGGAAGCAATGGCGAAAACTCCGCAAATCGACTCCGCTGGTACTGACCGAGGAAGAACTGTTCGGGCTGCGCGGGCTCGGGGAACAGATCGATCTGGAAGAAGTGGCGGAGGTCTATCTGCCGCTCGCCCGGCTGATCCACCTCCAGGTGGCCGCCAGGCAGCGGCTTTTCGCGGCGACCGCGACGTTCCTCGGCGAAACACACCCGGACAGCCAGGTGCCGTTCGTCATCGGGGTGGCGGGCAGCGTGGCGGTGGGCAAGTCGACCACCGCGCGCGTGCTGCAGGCGCTGCTCGCGCGCTGGGACCACCACCCCAGCGTCGACCTGGTCACCACCGACGGGTTCCTCTACCCCACCGCCGAGCTGACCCGCCGCGGGATCATGCACCGCAAGGGGTTTCCGGAGAGCTACGACCGCCGCAAGCTGCTGCGATTCGTCACCGAGGTGAAGTCGGGGGCGGCCGAGGTGTGCGCGCCGGTGTACTCGCACGTCTCCTACGACATCGTGCCGCACGAGAAGCACTGCGTCCGCCAGCCGGACATCCTCATCGTCGAGGGGCTGAACGTGCTGCAGACCGGGCCGCGGCTCATGGTCTCCGACCTGTTCGACTTCTCCATCTACGTGGACGCGCGGATCGAGGACATCGAGAATTGGTACGTGCAGCGCTTTCTCACGCTGCGCGACGGCGCCTTCGCCGACCCGAGGGCGCATTTCCACCATTACTCGGCGCTCACCGACGACCAGGCGGTCATCGCGGCGCGGGACATCTGGAACTCGACCAACCGGCCGAATCTGGTGGAGAACATCCTGCCGACCCGCCCGCGCGCCACCCTGGTGCTGCGCAAGGACGCGGATCACACCATCAATCGGCTCCGCTTGCGGAAATTGTGAGATATCCGACAGGTCAGATGCCGAAACGGCGGTGCCGCGCGGCGAAATCGCGGAGCGCGCGGAGAAAATCGACGCGGCGGAATTCCGGCCAGTACGCCTCGGTGAACCAGATCTCCGAGTAGGCGCTCTGCCAGAGCAGGAATCCGGAGAGCCGCTGCTCGCCGGAGGTGCGGATCACCAGGTCCGGGTCGGGCTGGCCGGAGGTGTACAGGTGCTGGCCGATGGCGTTGACGGTGATCGACTGCACCAGGTCCTCGCCGGTCTCGCCCGCGGCGATCTCCTGGCGCACCAGCGCGCGCACCGCGTCGGTGATCTCCTGCCGCCCGCCGTACCCGACCGCGACGTTGACGTGCACGCCCGGCCTGCCGATGGTGCGCTCGGCCGCGGTGCGCAGCCGCTTGGCGATGAGCTCGGGGAAGCCGTCCAGCGAGCCGATCAGCCGGACGCTCCAGTCCTGCTCCGGGGCGGAGAGCTCCTCGACCACGTCGGTGATGACCTCGAAGAGCGTCTCCAGCTCCTCCGGGTCGCGCTGCAGGTTCTCGGTGGAGAGCAGGTAGACGGTGACCATCTCGATGCCCTCGTCGGCGCACCAGCCGACCAGCTCGGCGATCTTCAGCGCGCCGACGCGGTGCCCGTGCCTGACGTCGGTGAACCCGTTCTCCCGCGCCCAGCGCCGGTTGCCGTCGCACATGACCGCGACGTGCCGGGGGTGCTCCTTGCCCGCGAGCTGCTTCGACAGCCGGGACTCGTAGAGGCGATAGGGCAACCCCCGCACCTGACTTCCAAGCTCCACCCGGGTCACCCTACGCCTCGAGACCATGAACACAGCATCCGACGATTGCGGGCCGGTAGGGTGGCTGCCACCATTAACTTACGGTTCCGTAGGTTACCGATGAGTTCAGTAGGAGGCATCCCGTGTCCGAAACCGTCGGCGCCGCCGCGTCGCCCGCCGAGGAGTTGGCCGAGGCGATCGGCAAGCCGCGGCTGCGCGGCTGGATCCACACCTGGGCCGTCGGGGTCGCCGCCATCGCGGTGGTCGCGCTGGTCGGGGTGGCGACCACGGTCTCGGCGACGGCGGTGGTGTCGACCCTGGTCTACGGCGTCACGGTGTGCGCGCTGTTCGGGGTGAGCGCGGTCTACCACCGGGTCACCTGGCGGACACCGCAGGCGCGGATCCGGATGAAGCGCGCGGACCACTCCATGATCTTCGTCTTCATCGCGGGCAGCTACACGCCGTTCGCGCTGCTCGGGCTGCCCGGCTCCACCGGGCGGACGCTGCTCGCCGTGGTCTGGGCGGGGGCGCTCGCCGGGGTGGCTTTGAAACTGCTCTGGCCGACCGCGCCGCGCTGGGTCGGGGTGCCGCTCTACCTGCTGCTCGGCTGGGCGGTGGTGCCGGTCGCCGGGCAGCTGCACGCCGAGGTCGGGCTGGCGCCGCTGGTGCTGCTGGTCGTCGGCGGCCTCATCTACAGCGTCGGCGCCATCCTCTACGCCACGAAGTGGCCGAATCCGTGGCCCGACGACTTCGGCCACCACGAGTTCTTCCACGCCGCCACCGTGCTGGCCGCGCTCAGCCACTACGCCGCGATCTGGCTGGTCCTGCTGCGCTGACCGGGTAGGTTGCACCCGTGATCGCTCGCCTCATGCTGTGGGCGCTGCAGGCCCGCTGGGGGCTCGCCGTCGTCGTGATCGCGGCCAACCTCAGCGGCCTCGGCGTGATCGTCACCGCGCTGTGGCTGAACGGCTTCCTCGGTCGGCTCGGCCCGGACTGGCGCGCGGCGCTGCTGCTGGTCGCGATCTACCCGACCATCGGGTTCCTGGCCGGGGTCGTCCTCGCGGTGCGCGACCGGCGCAGACACTTCGGCTGGCTGGACGACCTGCGCAAGCCCACCCCCAACGAGGCGCGCGACCTGCTCCGGCTGCCGGTGGCGATCACCGTGCGGGCGCTCGCGCTGTGGATCCCCGGCGTGGTGATCGCGGCGGTGCTCTTCTCGCTCTTCGCCGACAGCACGAACCCGGCGGTCACCACCGCCATCTTCACGCTCGGCGCCTTCGAATCGTCGGCGCTGACCTTCCTGATCGTGGACCGGCTGATCCGGCCCGCCATCCCGGTGGTGGCGGCGGTGCTCGGCGCGACCATGCACTGGAGTTCGTCGGTGCTGGCCAGGGTGCTGGTCACCTGGGCGGTGGCGGGGGCCATGCCGATGCTGCTGCTCATCACGGTGCTCGCCGACCCGGTCGCGGGCGCGCCGGACCGGGTGCGCACCGCCCTCTACCTCTCGACCGTCGGCTTCGCGGTCGGCGCGCTGGCGACCGCCTTCCTGGCTCGGGCGGTGGCCTCGCCGGTGCGCACGCTGCGGCTCGCGCTGGACCGGATCACGCTCGGCGAGCTCGACGTGCGGGTTCCGGTCGGCAGCGTCGGTGAGATCGGCAGGCTGGAGCACTCGGTGAACGAGCTCGCCGCCAGCCTGCGCGATCGGGAGCGGTTGCGCGAGGTGTTCGGGCGGCACGTCGGCCCCGAGGTGGCGGAGCGGGCGCTGGTGGCGCGCGGCGTCGACCTGACCGGGGACGTGCGGGTGGTCTCGGCGCTCTTCGTCGACGTCACCGGGTCGGTGGCGCTCTCCACCGGGCTGCCGCCGCAGGAGTTCGTGGCCAAGCTGAACCGGCTGCTCGCCACCGTGATCGCCGCGACCGAGGAGAACGGCGGGCTGGTCAACAAGTTCGAGGGCGATGCCGCGCTCTGTATCTTCGGGGCGCCGATCGCGCTGCCGGACAATGCGACGCCCGCGCTGCGCGCCGCTCGGCGGATTCGGGACGAGGTGCGGGCCGCCGGGGAGCTGGACATCGGGATCGGGGTGGCGCGGGGGTTGGTCTTCGCCGGTGACGTGGGCGCGGATACCCGGCTGGAGTTCACCGTGATCGGGGACGCGGTGAACCGGGCGGCCCGGCTCACCAGCGAGGCGAAGCGGGTGCCGCGGCGGGTGCTGGTGAGCGCGGACGTCATCGAGGCGGCGGCGGGTGCGGAGCGGACGCACTGGGTGCATCTCGCGGATATTCAGTTGCGCGGGATGGGCGAGCCCACGCCGTGCTGGACGGATGCGGATCCGTCGTGACCCTCAGCGACGGGCGAGCGATGCCGTCAGGTCGATGGCGCCGGTGACCGGGAGGTCGCAGACGGTGCCGCGGCAGACGTAGGCGGCGGGCTGCCCGCCGACCGGTGGCCGTTCAGCCAGCAGCGGCGCCGAGTCCGGTGCGCCCGCGACGATCACCGTTCCGCCGGGTGCGGAGGCGCGCGCGGCGGCGAGCAGTTCGGCGGCGTCACCGCCGGGCGGCACCGAGATCGCGATCTGCAGCGGACCGTGGAACGCCGCCTCGGCGACGGTCAACCACTGCCCCGCCGAGCGCGGCGCCCGCGCCAGCACCACCGCACCGCGGGCCAGCGTGCGATCCGCCAGCTCGCGGTACCGCACCGCGTTCTCCGGCTCGGCCAGCGCGGCGGCGGTGAGCAGCGCCTCGGCCAGCGACGACGCCCCCGCCGGGGTGGCGCCGTCGATCGGGTCGCGCGGCCGCGCCACCAGCGTCTCGGCGTCGTCGGCGGTGTCGAACCAGCTGCCCGGCTCCTCCGGGTCGGCGAAGTGCGCGACCGCGGCGTCCAGGATCTGCTCGGCGCGCGCCCGCCACTCCGGCTCCCCGGTCACCTGGTGCAGCGCGAGCAACCCGGTGACCAGCCAGGCGTAATCCTCCAGGACCCCTGGCGATCCCCCGGCCGCGCCGCCGAGCGAGGCGCGCAGCACCCGGCCGTCCACCACGTGCACCCGCAGCAGGAACTCCGCGCAGCGCCGCGCCGCCGCCACCCACGCCGGAACATCCAGCGCCGCACCGGCTTCGGCGAGCGCGGTGATGGCGATGCCGTTCCACGCGGTGACCACCTTGTCGTCCCGCTCCGGCTGCGGCCGCCGGTCCCTGGCGTCGCGCAGCACCGTGCGCGCCCGGTCCAGCCGCTCCGGGTCGTCCGGCTCGGTGAGCCGGGTGAGCACCGAGGTGCCGTGCTCGAACGTGCCCGCCGTTGTCACGCCCAATTGCGCTGCGGCCCATGCCCCCTCGGTGGGGCCGAGCTCGGCGATCAGCTCGGTCGGGGTCCAGACGTAGGTGGCGCCCTCGACGCCGGGCTCCCCCGGGCGCACCGGGGTGTCGGCATCCAACGCGGAGGCGAACCCGCCGTGCTCGGTGCCGAGGTCGTCCAGCAGGAAGGCTGCGGTCTCCGCCGTCACCCGCGCGGCGAGCGACTGCCCACCCGTGCCGGTCTCGGCGGGCAGCTCCCGGCGGGCCAGGTGCGCGTAGGCGCGCAGCAGCTGCGCATTGTCGTAGAGCATCTTCTCGAAGTGCGGCACCAGCCACCGCTCGTCCACCGAGTACCGGGCGAAACCACCGCGCAGCTGGTCGTAGATGCCGCCGCGCGCCATGGCATCGGCGGTCCGCTCGACCAGGGCGTAGGTCTCCGGGTCGCCGGTGCGCTCCCAGCTCCGCAGCAACCCCGCGAGCAGCGCCGACGGCGGGAACTTCGGCGCGCCCCCGAACCCGCCGAACGCCGTGTCCTCGTCCTTGCGGACCGCGCCCACCACGTGGTCCAGCAGGTCCGCGCCGATCGCCCCGCCCGCGTCCGGCAGCCCGGTCGCCTGCGCGCGCAGCGCCTCCGCCACCTGCGCCGCCGCCTGATCCACCTCGTCGCGCCGGTTGCGCCAGGTGTCGGTGATGGCGGTGAGCACCTGGGTGAACGACGGCGACCCGCCGCGCGGCACCCGCGGGTAGTAGGTGCCGCAGTAGAACGGCGACCCGTCCGGCGCCAGGAAACAGGTCATCGGCCACCCGCCGTGCCCGGTCATGGCGACGGTCGCGTTCATGTAGACGGCGTCCAGATCCGGCCGCTCCTCGCGGTCCACCTTCACGCAGACGAAGTCGGCGTTCATCTGCGCCGCCGTCGCCTCGTCCTCGAACGACTCGTGCGCCATCACGTGGCACCAGTGGCAGGAGGCGTAGCCGATGGAGAGCAGGATCGGCACGTCCCGCTCCCGCGCCTCCGCCAGCGCCTCGCTGCTCCACTCGCGCCAGTGCACCGGGTTGTCGGCGTGCTGGCGCAGGTACGGGGAGGTCGCGGTTCCGAGCCGGTTCATACGTTCAGCGTTCCACAGATGTCCGGTCGCACACGTTCTTCACGGGGCGCAGTGCCAGAGCGCGTCCATCGGCACCGCCCGGAGCTTCGGGCCGTAGGGCAGGGTCTGCTTGCCGGTGTACAGCACGTATCCCGCGACGAACCGCTCCCCCGCGGCCGCCTCCAGATTCCGCAGTCCGGCGAGATCCTCCGACCGCACCGTCGCGCCCGCCTTCACCTCGATCCCGACGATCCGGCCATCGGGTGTCTCCAGCACCACGTCGACCTCGACCTTGTCCTTCGTGCGGTAGTGGAACATGCGGACCCGCTCCTCGGACCAGCTGAGCTGTCGCGCGACCTCCATCGCGACGAAGTTCTCCAGCATCGGCCCGGCGGCGCCGCCCAGCTCGTCCAGGCGTGCCACGCTCTGGCCGAGCAGATGGCTCGCGATGCCGCTGTCGACGAGGGCCAGCTTCGGGGTGCCGATGGCGCGCTGCGTCGAGCCCGGCGACCAGGCCGGGATGCTCTTGATCAGGAAGACCGACTGCAGGAGTTCGAGGTATCGCACCAGCGTGGTCCGGGGAATTCCGGACTGCCCGGCCAGGGTCGATGGCACCAGTAGACCGCCCGCTCGCGCGGCAAGCAGGCTCAGGAGTTTCAGCATTTCACCGTGGCGCTCGATGCTCGCCAGCTGGAGAACGTCGCGTTCGATCAGGGTCTGCAGGTAGGACTCGAAGAACGCCGACCGGCGCCGGGGCGTGCGTCGGTGCGCCTCCGGGAAACCGCCGACCACGACCCGCTCCAGGTAGTCCCTGCGGCGCAGCGTCGTCGAGTGCTCCACGGCGGGGCCGTGCTGGAAAGCGGCGTCGACGAAGCGATCCGGCCCGCTGTCCACCTCTCCCTGGGAGAACGGCCACAGCTCGATCACCTCCATGCGGCCGGGCAGCGCGTCGGGCAGGGTGCGCAGGGCGAGGATGCGCGAAGAGCCGGTCAGCAGGAATCTGCCCGGCGTCGGGTCGAGGTCGACCGTCAGCTTGATGGGACGGAGCAGTTCGGGAGCGAGCTGGATCTCGTCGATGACCATGAGCCCGGATTCGCGGTCGACGAAACCCGCGGGATCGTCCTGCGCGGCGCGCAGGGTGGCCGGGTCGTCCAACAGCCGAAAGACCACGTCCCCGCGAGCGCCGCCGACCAGCCGGGTGACCGTGCTCTTACCCGTCTGACGCGCGCCGTTGACCAGCACCACCCGGGTATCCGCCAGCGCTTCGCCGATCAACGACTCGGCCCGTCGCGGGAGGATGTTTCGCGCGTTCACCGTGCCAGTATGGCACCGTGAGACCGTACTCGTGGTCATCTGGACGCAGAGTTGGTGGTCATCTGGACGCTACTTTCGTGGACATTTGGACGCTTCGGCGCTGGACGCCTGGCCGGTGTCGGGACTGCGCGTTCTGCCCATGACCTCAAGGCACTGTCACCCGATCCGAACCACCCGGGCCCAGGGCGGCGGACGCTCGCGGAGGTAGCCGTAATTCCGGTGGTAACTCGCCGTCGGCCCGCCGAACAGCCCGACGACGGTGCGGCAGGGCGGGCGGGTGTCGGGCCAGGGGGTGTACCCGTCGGTGAGGGCGACGATGACGTCGGGTCGGGTGCGCAGGGCCTTCTTGAAGCCTGCGCGCAGGTCGGTGCCGCCGCCGCCGATGAGCGGGATGGCGGTGGCGCGGCAGAGGGGGGCGGCGATGTGGGCGGCGGCGTCGCAGGAGATGACGGTGACGAGGTCGCGGCGGCCGCCGACGGCGCGGGCGATGGCGGCGGTTTCGAGCAGGGCGCTGCCGAGGTCGGTGTCGGAGACCGAGCCTGAGGTGTCGATGAGGACGGCGACGCGGGGCGGGGTGCGGCGCAGGCTGGGCAGGACCAGGCCGGGGAGCGCGGTGGAGCGGCGGGCGGGGCGGCCGTAGGTGTAGTCGTCGCCCGCACCCCCGGCCGCGGCGGCGGCGCGGAGGGCGGCGCCGAGCAGGTCGCGCCACGGCTGCGGCGGGTGCAGCACCTGCTCGGCCCAGCGGCGCCAGCTGCCGGACGCGGTGCCCGGCGTGCCCGCGATGCTCTGCGCGACCCGGAAGCGCGCGGCTTCGCGGTCCTGGTCGCTGAGGGCGTCGGCGCCGTCGGGGCCGAGTTCCCACCCGCGGTCGAGGCCGTCGGCGCCGCTGCCGCAGTCCAGCCAGGCCATCTCCTGGGTGTGTCGGCCGAGGCGGAATTCGCGCAGGTACTCCTCCATGAGCTTGCCGCTCTCCAGGCCGAGGGTCGCGGGCAGTACGGCACCTTCGGGCTGGACCAGCCCGTCGCCGAAGGCGTCGTCGTTGATCTCGGCGTCGGCGGCGATGTTCATCCGGAGCCGCTCGGCGGGGCCGGTGAGGTCGTTGGCGCGGGCGAAGCGGTCGCTGCGGCCGTGGTGGTCGCGGATCAGGTGCGAGACCTCGTGCACGAGGACCGAGGCGAGCTCGGGGACCGGGGTGCGCTCGACGAAGGCCGGGGAGACGTAGCAGCGCCAGTACCGGTCGACGCCCATGGTCGGCACCCGCCGCGATTCGACGAGGTGCAGCGCGTACAGGACGGTGGCGAGGTAGGGGCGCGCCTTGGCGGCGAGCAGCCGGGCGGAGTAGAGCTTCTCGGTGGTCATCGGCCCACCTGCGCGGCGGCGCGGTCCGCTCCCTGCGCGACCGCGACGAGTCCGGCGAGCCGCTCGATCGCCTCCGGCACCACCCAGTCGTCCCGGCGCAGGGTCGCCAGCGTGGTGGCGGGGACGACGACGAGGTCCGGCGGGCCGGTCTCGACGGCGCGGACCAGCAGTGCCCAGGCCGCGTCCCAGCGCGCCCGCTCCGGACGCTTGCGCACGGCGGCGACGACGCCGTCCAGCGCCGCCTGGCGCAGGTCGCCGCGGTCCGGGAGCTCGGCGGCGGCGGGGTCGGCGAGCAGGGTCTCCGGGTCGGGCAGGTCCATGCGGTCCATGCTGCTCAGCAGCTCGAAGCCGGGGCCGTCGCCGACGGCGCCGCGGACCAGCAGGGAGAGCACGTCCCGGCCGACGCCCGCGGCGGTGGCGAAGGCGACCAGCCGAACCGTCATCTCCCAGCTGCGCGGTGACGGCCATGCGCCGCCGCGCTGCGTCTCGCCGCTCGGCAGCCGGTGCACGAGCAGGGGTCGGGCGGCGAGCAGCTCGCACACCGCGCGGCGGGCGAAATCGACAGCGGCGGTGAACTTCTCGGGGTCGAGCGCGGGCAGGGTGGCGCGCGGCCAGGTTCCGCCGAGGCCGCGGACCACCACGTCGTGGTCGTGGGTCCAGTACAGGTGGACGAAGCGGTTGGCCAGCGGCGGGCTCAGCTCCCAGCCGTCGGCGGCGGAGGCGCGCGGGTTGGCGGCGGCGACGATGCGCACGCCGTCCGGGAGGTGGAGGGTGCCGATCCGGCGCTCCAGCACGAGCCGGAGCAGGGCGGCCTGCACGGCGGGCGGCGCGGTGGAGAGCTCGTCCAGGAAGAGCAGGCCGCGGCCCGCGCGGACCAGCCGGACGGCCCAGTCCGGCGGCGCCATCGGGACACCCTCGGTGGCGGGGTCGGCGCCGATGACGGGGAGCCCGGAGAAATCGGACGGCTCGTGCACGCTGGCGATCACCGTGGTGAGCGGGAGGTCGAGGGTGGCGGCGAGCTGGGTGAGGGCGGCGGTCTTGCCGATGCCCGGCTCGCCCCAGAGCAGCACCGGGAGGTCGGCGGCGACGGCGAGGGTGAGGGCGTCGAGCTGGGTGTCGGGGCGGGGTTCGGTGGTGGTCGCGCGGAGCAGGGTGAGGAGTTCGCGGGCAGCGTTCAGCTGGGACATTTCAGGCATGGGGCATCACCGTGGGGGAAGTAGGGGGGATCAGCGGTGGGTGGCGTGGCGCGGGTGGGCGCCGGAGACGCGGCGCTGCGCGCGCCGGGGTGGCGGGCCGACCGGGGTGAGCCCGGCGCGGTAGAGGCCGTGGGTGATCTTGCGCTCGGCGGCGGCTTCCAGTTCGGCGCGGAGCGGGCCGTCGCGGAGCAGGGTGTCGGGGCCGAGCAGCCCCTCGACGACGGCGAGCGCGCCGGTGATGTCGCCGTGGCGCAGGCGTTCGCCGACGCCTGCGAGGGCGTCGGGGTTGCGGTGCGCCCGGTCGATCACGCGCAGGCAGGGCAGCGGGGTGCCGGTGAGGGCGACCAGGAGTTCCTCGCGGTGCAGTTCGGCCTGCGTGTGGTCGAGGGCCGTGAGGGTGCCGTCGCGCATGCCGAGGCGATGCTGTTCGCCGCGGCAGTCGACCAGCAGTTGCTGTGCGGTGTCGGGTTTGGTGGTCCGGGTGTGGCCGGGGGCGAGTGCGTTCGCTACCAGGGGGTGCAGGCGGTCAGGAGTGATCGCGCCCGCGCGCAGGAGTTGCAGGTCTGGGAGGGTCCAGGTGGCGGCGTCGGGGAGGACCGGGAGTGCGCCTCGGGGGCGGGGTGCGTCCGGGTACGGGTCGACGAGGGCGCGGCGGCGGGCGCCGACCCGGACCAGGACGGGTCCGGGCGGGAGGGCGTCGGCGTGCAGGAGGATTCGCGCTTCGTCCGCCCAGCGCTCGGTGGCGCAACCGGACGGCAGGGGTTGCTCGCCGGAATCAGCCGCACGACCGGCCCCTTCGGACACCCACGAGATGCCGTTACGCGCGCCGGACGCCCGCGGGTCGGCAGTCTCCGATCCAGCCGCACTCAGGCCGAGGGTGTCCGCACCGGCCGCACGCAAGGCGATGGCGTCCACTGCGGCCGCACGCAAGCCGACGGTGCCCACACCGGCCGCGTGCATGTCGAGATAATCTCCTGCACCGCAACGCATCCGCAGTTCACCCGCCCGGCGAGCGTCCCACAGGTGCCGGTGCAGATCGAGCCGGAAGCGCCGGTCGGGCCGCGGGTGCGGGTGTGCACCCGCCGCACCCCCGTCCCACAGCGCGATGCTGACCCGCTGCCCGGCATCCGCCCAGGCAGGCGCGGTCCGCACCACCAGGTGCACCGGCCCGTACCGGGCCAGCGTCAAGGTCAGCCCCGGCCGCAGCAGCCCGTCGGGGGCGACCCGGGGCAGGTGCCAGCGCAGCAGATCGGGCGCGAGGTGGCGGAGATCGGTGCGTATCGGGGGCGGTAGCGCCCGCGGATCGAGGTCGAGATCGAAACCGGCCGCGGCGCAGGCCCCGGCCCAGTCACCGGCGAGCCGCCGAACGGTACAGGTTTCGATCATGGCGGCCGGTACCGCGAATTCGCGGACGCGGAGCCAGAGGGAGAGTCGGGAATCGTTCATCAGCACGCACCGTGCGCGAACGAGACCCCCGTTCCTTGCTCAGAAGAGGCAATCACGCTCTCGACGATAGCACCCACGGCGTGGCGCCGATGGCCGCCTTGCGCTCCGGCAACGCCAGCGTGACCCCGGCGAGCAGCACCGCGACCACCGCGATGGCGGAGAGCATGACCATGCTCCCGCCGAGCGTGTGCGCGCGGAAGAAGAGCGCGGCGAGGACGGCGAGCCCGACCGAGTTGCCGATCTGCTCGACGGTCGGCAGCAGCCCGGAGGCTTCGCCGAGGTCGCGGTCGTTCAGCCCGGCCAGCATGATCGGCTGCAGGGGGATCCCGAACACCCCGACACCGAACCCGGCCAGGAAGACCGGGCCGGTGACCAGCAGCAGGTTCACCGCGCCGTCGGTGATGTGCAGGTAGCAGACGCCGACGACGACCCAGAACCCGAACGAGGCGATGCCCGCGGCGAGGGCGCGAATGCCGAAGCGGTTCACCAGGATCGGCGAAATGATGGCGCCCGCGCCCGCGCCGATGGCGAACGGGGTCATGGCGATGCCGGTGCGCAGGGCGGAGAAGTCGAGGACGTCCTGGAGCAGGATGGAGACGGTGAAGACGAAGGCGGTGAAGAGCCCGAAGAAGACCGTCACCAGCACCGAGCCGACGGCGAAGCCGCGGTCGGCGAAGAGGTCGAGCCGCACCAGCGCGGTGCCGCCCCGGCGCCGGGTGGCGCGCTCGTAGGCGACGAAGCCCGCGCCGAGCGCGAGCGCAGCAGCCACGCAGGCGAGGTGGAGCAGCCGCCACCCGGCCTGCTGGCTGTCGGCCAGCGCGAAGAGCAGCAGGAACAGCGCGGCGGTGGCGAGCACCGAGCCGCGCAGGTCGAGCGGGGGGCGCTCGGGGGCGGGGCCGATCCGCAAGAAGCGCAGCGCCAGCGCGATGGCGATGATGCCGAGCGGCAGGTTCATCAGGAAGATGACCGGCCAGCCGAGCCCGAGCGGGTCGACGGTGATCAGCACGCCGCCGAGGATCGGGCCGAGCATCCCCGCGAACCCGGCGACCGCGCCGTACACGGCGAAGGCGTAGGGCTGGTGGTCGCGCCGGAAGGTCGCGGTGATCACCGCGATGGTCTGCGCCGCCATCCCGGCCCCGGCCACGCCCTGCACGATCCGGGCGAGCACCAGTTCCAGTGCGCTGTCGGACAATCCGCACCAGACCGAGGCGGCGGTGAAGGCCGCCGCCGACCAGAGGAACATCCGGCGGCGCCCGAGGATCGCGCCGAGCCTGGCCGCGGTGAGCAGCGCGCAGGCGAAGGCGAGCGAGTACCCGGCCACCACCCACAGCTGCTGCGCGCGCGAGGCCCCGAGCTCGGTGGTGATCACCGGGAGCGCGGTGTTGACGATGGTGACGTCGATCATCTGCATGAAGACCGAGAGCAGGCAGGCGCTGAACGCCCCGATCGCGGTGGTCGCCTCCTGCCTGGTCATCGCAGCGCCGCCCGGAACATCGGCCAGGAGCGGTGCAGGTCGTCCTGCCAGTAGCTCCAGGCGTGGGTGCCGGTGGGCCGCAGGTCGAAGGTGGCCGGGATGTTCGCGGCGCGCAGCCGCTCCTGCAGCTGCCTGGTGCAGGCGTTCGCCACCACCTCCAAAGGGGCGCCGAACATCAACTGGTACAGCAGGTTCGGGAGGTCGCCCGCGTCGGCGATGTTCTCCCTCGGCCCTGGCAGCCCGGTGCCGGTGGCGACGTAGACGGCGGTGCCGCGCAGCCTGTCGGCCTGCAGGAAGGGGTCGTTGGCGCGCCAGGCCGGGTCGGTCGGCGGGCCCCACATGTTCGCGGGGGTGCCGCGCTGGGTGGTGATCACCGCCTGCACGATGGTCTGCCCGGCGGGGTCGCTGGTGCGCACGCAGCCGCTGTAGGAGCCGATGGCCCGGTAGAAGCCGGGGGCCGCCAGCGCGAGCTGGAAGACCGAGGTGCCCGCCATCGAGACGCCCGCGATGGCATTGGCCCCGGTGCCGTCGAACTCGGCATCGATCAGCGGCGGCAGCTCCTCGGTGAGGAAGGTGCCCCAGCGCTGTTTGCCGAGCACCGGGTCGTCGGCGCGCCAGTCGGTGAAGTAGCTGCCCGCGCCGTCCAGCACGACGACCACGGTGACCTGCTCGTCCGCGAAGAATTCGGCGATATCGGTGCGGTCGATCCAATTCCCGTCGGAGCCGCCGCTGGAACCATTCAGCAAATAAAGCGTCGGCGCCGGTTTCTCCGGGTCGGCGGCGGGCAGCACGGCGATTTCCACCACGCGGTCCATGGCGGCGGAATACACCTCCACCTGTTGCTGCCTTCCGGGGCCCGGTCGGATTTCCGCTATTTCCGCGGCAGCGCTCGGCTCGGCGTGCGCATCCGACCACACCCCGGCGAGCAGTAGCGCGAAAGCGAGCACGACCGCGCCCGTTCGTCGCAGATTCTTCGGCATATCCACTCCTGGCCCCGGACCGTAGTCAACGTTGTGCACGGCCGGCCGATACCGGAATTCGGGAATTACTGTGGTTCTCACCAAGTGCGGTGCGGGGCGGTTCGATACGTTTCCCAATTCCCCTCCACGAGGCGTCCCCGCAGATCGCCATGACGGCGGGGACGAGCAGCACGCGCAGCACGGCGGCGTCGATGACCAGCGCGGTCACCATGCCGACCGCGATGTACTGCATCATCACCAGGTCCGAGAGCGCGAAGGCGCCGCAGACCACGAGCAGGACGAGCGCGGCGGCGGTGATGATCCAGCCGGTGCGGGCGATGCCGTCACGCACCGCCTCGGTCGTGGAGGCGCCCTCGGCCCGCGCCTCTACGATCCTGGCCAGCAGGAAGACCTGGTAGTCGGTGGAGAGGCCGTAGATCACCGAGACGATCAGCACCAGGACCAGCGCCATGATCGGCTGCGGGGTGAAGCCGAGCACCCCTGCGCCGTTGCCCGCGACGAAGATCCAGGTCAGCACGCCGAGCGTGGAGCCGAGGCCGAGCAGGTTCAGGAGCCCGGCCTGCAGCGGGAGCACGATCGAGCCGAAGGCCACCATCATGAGCACCGTGGTGATCAGGAAGACCAGGACGACCATGAGCGGCAGCCGGTCGAGCAGTGCGTCCACGCTGTCCCGTTCGCTCGCGGGCTGCCCGCCGACCAGCACGGTTGTCCCCGGCGGGGTGGGCATCGAGCGCAGGTAGTCGATGGTGGCGTCGGCGTCGTGCGAGTCCATGACCACGGTGTTCGTGGTGAAGACGCCGAGGTCGGACTGGGCGTGCAGCGCGGGCGGGAAGGGCGCCTCCAGCCCGGGGGCGCCGTTCGCGCGCTCGACCACCTCGCCGATCACGGCGGTGTCGAAGGTGATCACCACCAGGTCGACCGGGTTGATCTGGCGCAGCGGGAAGAGCTCGTCGAAGTGCTGCTGGGCGAGGCGGGTCGGGTGCTCGGGGGGCAGGAAACGCTCGGAGATCCCGCCGAACTGCACCTCCCGCACCGGGGCGATGAGGAGCAGCAGCAGCGCCACCACCGGCACCGCCACCAGCCACGGCCGCCGCATGACCCCACCGGCGATCCGGCCCCACGGGTTGTTGCGCTGCTCGATGTCGGCGCGGCGGGCGTGGAAGCGGTTGAAGCCGAGCCGGTCCACCCGGTGCCCGAGGATCGCCAGCACGGCGGGGAGCACGGTCACCGAGACCGCGGCGGCCAGCGCCACCGTGATCATCGCGCCGAGCGCGAAGGAGCGCAGGAAACCGTGCGGGAACAGCAGGATCGCGCCGGAGGCGACGACCACGATGGTGGCGGAGAAGGCCACGGTGCGGCCCGCCGTCGCGACCGAGCGGGCGACCGCCTCCGGCACCGGCCTGCCCGCGGCCAGCTCCTCGCGGAACCGGCTCACGATGAAGAGGCCGTAGTCGATGGCGAGGCCGAGCCCGATCATCGACACCACCGGCGAGACGAACGAGTTCACCTCCATGACGTGCGTCAGCAGCCGCACCACGCCCCACGCCCCGGCCACGGTGAGCCCGCCGACGATGAGCGGCAGCGCCGCCGCCACCACCCCGCCGAACAGGAAGAACAGCAGCACCGCGACCGCAGGGATGGCGATCAGCTCCATCCGCCGCTGGTCGTGCGCCATGGTGTCGTTGAGCGCGAGCGCGACCGGCTGCGCGCCCGCCACCTCCAGGTCGACGCCGGGCAGCACGAACTCGTCGGCGACCTGCCGGTAGTTGTTCAGCACCTCGGTGTCGTCCCGGCCGCGCACCGCGACCGAGGCGAAGGCGTGCTCGCCGTCGGGCGTGCCGAAGACGTCGGGCACCGCGAGCCCGGTGTCGGTCTCCCAGTAGCTGCCGTTGATCTTCTCGATCCGGTCCGGGAAGCGCTCGGGCAGCCCGTTCAGGAAGCCGGTGACGGTCGCCGCGAACGCCGGGTCGTCCACGGTCCGCCCGGCGGGGGCGTGGAAGACCAGCAGCACGTCGGCGACGTGGTTGGGGCCGAACGCCTCGTCCTGCACCCGCAGCGCCAGCGCCGACTCCGAGCCGGGGTCGTCCCAGCCGCTCACGCTGAGGTGCGCGTGCAGCCCGAGGCCGTACCCGCCGAGCGCGAGCAGCCCGCCGACGACCACCGTGAGCACCAGGAATCGACGCCGGACGATCAGCTCGATCCACCGGCCGAATCCACCGGACAAAGCCACCTCCCGACCTTGGAACCCCACTCCGGGACACCTGAAACATAAGCACCGGCAACGGCATCCACAGCCCCCCGATTCGGTCGGTTCGAGATTCCACAACCGATTCGAGAGCGTGTTGTGAACTGTCCCTGAAACATCGAGCGGCACCTGTGAGCGTGGTTACGCTGACCCCAGTCGCCAGCTGCGCAGGCCAATTTCACGAGTCGCCCGACATCGATGGCGCTCGAATCAATCCGGCTCGGGAGGATGTGCATGTCGGATATCGCAATTGTCGGTATCGGTTGCCGTTTTGCAGGTGGAATCGATTCCCCGGACACTTTCTGGGATTTCGTCCTCGACAAGCGTGACGGTGTGGTCGAGATGCCGTCGGACCGGTGGGATTACCGCCGCTACTACGACCCCGAGCCGCGGACGCCGGGGCGCAGCTACACCAAGCACGGCGCCTTCATGACCACCGACCCGTGGGAGTTCGACCCGGACTTCTTCGGCATCTCGCCGCGCGAGGCCACGGTGCTCGACCCGCAGCAGCGGCTCATGCTCGAGGTCACCTGGGAGGCGCTGGACGACGCCGGGATCGCGCGGCACGCGGCGGGCAGCTCGGTCGGCGTGTACGTGGGCGGGTTCGTGGTGGACCAGTCGGTGATCGGCGTGGTCGGCCCCGCGCTGTTCCACACCGACATGCACACCCCGGCGAGCGCCTCCTACACGATGCTGTCGAACCGGATCGCCTACGCGCTCAACCTGGTCGGGCCCGCGATCACCGTGGACACGGCCTGCTCGTCGTCGCTGGTCGCCTTCCATTTGGCCTGCCAGGCGCTGGCGAACGGCGACTGCGAGGTGGCGCTGGCGGGCGGCGTGAACGTCATGCTGCAGCCGGAGACCTTCGTCCTCATGTGCAAGGGCGGCTTCCTCGCCACCGACGGCCGCTGCAAGTCCTTCGACGCCGCCGCCGACGGCTACGGCCGCGGCGAGGGCGCGGGCATGGTGGCGCTGAAGAAGCTGGACGACGCGGTGCGCGCCGGCGACCGGATCTACGCCGTGGTCAAGGCCACCGGCTCGAACCAGGACGGCCGCACCACCGCGATCACCGTGCCGAACGTGGACTCGCAGGAGTCGCTGGCCCGCCAGGTGTGCGTGCGCTCCGGGCTGGCCCCGGAGTCGATCACCTACGTGGAGGCACACGGCACCGGCACCCTGGTCGGCGACCCGGTGGAGCTGCGCGCGCTGGGGCGGGTCTTCGGCGCGCCGTCCGGGCGCACCGAGTCGCTCGGCGTCGGCTCGGTGAAGTCGACCATCGGGCACACCGAGGCCGCGGCGGGCGTCGCCAGCGTGATCAAGGCCGCGCTGGCGATCAAGCACCGGACCATCCCGCCGCAGGGCTGGATCGACAAGCCCAACCCGGACATCCCCTTCGACGAGCTGGGGCTGCACGTCCAGACCGAGGCCGAGCCGCTGCCCGCCGACGCCCCGCCCATGTCGATCGCGGTCAACGGCTTCGGCTACGGCGGCACCAACGCGCACGCCATCCTGCAGGAGTACCGGCCCGCCACCGTCGTCGAGCCCGCTCGCGCGCCGAAACACTACGGCGTGCTGCCGATCTCGGCCCGCGGCACCGCCGCCGCCCGCGCGCTGGCGGGCCGCTTCGCCGACCTGATCACCGGCGGCGCCGACCCGGCCCGGCTGGCCGAGGCCGCCTGGACCCGGATGGCGCACCACCAGTACCGCACCGGCATGCTGCTCGGCGACACCGACGAGCTGGTGCGCGACCTGCGCGCCTTCGCGGGCGGCGAGGGCAGGGACGCGGTCCGCACCATCGTGGCGCGCAGCACCGAGCCGGTCTTCGTCTTCTCCGGCATGGGCCCGCAGTGGTGGGGCATGGCGCGCGAGCTGCTCGCCACCGACGGGCCCTTCGCGGAGGCGGCGAAGGAGATCGACGACGAGTTCCGCGCGCTCGCGGGGTGGTCGATCATCGAGGAGCTGCTGAAGCCGGAGGAGGAGTCGCGGGTCACCAGCACCGAGGTGGCGCAGCCCGCGAACTTCCTGGTGCAGGTGGCGCTGGTGCGCGAGCTGGCGCGGTACGGGGTGGCGCCCGCCGCCATCGTCGGGCACAGCGTGGGCGAGGTCTCCGCGGCCTACGTCAGCGGGGTGCTCTCACTGCGCGACGCCGTGCTGGTCGCCTACCACCGCGCCCGGCTCCAGGCCACCACGGCCGGGACCGGTGGCATGCTCGCCGTCGGGCTCAGCGCCGACGCCGCCCGCGAACTGGTCGAGAACGACCCGCGGGTGGATATCGCCGCGATCAACAGCGCGAGCTCGCTCACCCTCTCCGGCGATGTCGACCGGCTGGACGAGATCGCCGAGAAGCTCACCGAGGACGGCGTTTTCGCGCGCCGCCTGCGGGTCGAGGTGCCCTACCACAGCCGGCTCATGGACCCGATCCTGGACGAGCTGCGCACGGTCCTGGCCCAGCTCGATCCGCGGCAGCCGACGATCCCGCTGTACTCCTCGGTCACCGGCGACGAGGTGACCGGCCCGGACTGGGGCGCCGAGTACTGGTGCGCCAATGTCCGCGAGCCGGTGCGCTTCGCCGACGCCATCGCGAAGCTCATCGCCGAGCGCAGGGTCTTCCTCGAGGTCGGCCCGCACCCGGTGCTCTCCGGCAATATCCGGGAGATCCTGCTCGGCGCGGACGTGAACGGCACCACGGTCCCGACGCTGGACCGCAAGCAGCCCGACTCGGAGAGCGTGCGCCGCACCCTGATCGGGCTGTACGGCGCGGGCGTGCTCGACCTGGACGCCCTGTTCCCGGCCGAGGACGGCACGGTTCCGCACACCCCGCTGCCGCGCTACCCCTGGCAGCGCACCCGGCTGCACTCCGCGCTCCCGCTCTTCGAGCAGGCCAGGCTCGGCACGCCGGGCGGGTACGCCATGCTCGGCGACCCCGACGTCGAGGGCAGGCCGGACTACCTGCTGCAGGTCGGCACCGAGCTGCTGCCGTGGCTCGCCGACCATGTGGTCAACAACATCAAGATCATGCCGGGCGCGGCCTACCTGGACGCGGCGCTCAGCGCCACCGCCAAGCGGCTCGGCGTCGACCGGGTCGCGCTGGAGCAGGTGCGCTTCGTGGCGCCGCTCATCATGGGACAGCCGGACACCCCGCTGCTCGCGCTCACCATCGAGGAGGCCAGCGGCCGCTTCGTCATCCGCTCCCGCTCGGCCACCGGCACCGCGTGGACGCTGCACGCCACCGGCCGCACGCTCACCGGCAGCCACCGGCAGACGAAGGTCGAGGTGCCGGAGATCGCGGTCGGCGTCGACGTCGACCCGGCCATGTTCTACACCGGGTTGGCCGCCGCCGGGCTGCAGTACGGCCCCGCCTTCCAGCGGGTGCTCACCGCCCGCGTCGGGAAGGACGCGGTGGTCGCCACCGTGGACGGCTCGATCGCGGCCGGCTCCGGCCACCTCGCGCACCCCGCGGTGGTGGACGCCGCCATGCAGACCGCCGCGCTGCTCTTCGCCGAATCCAGGATCGACGAGGGCACGCTGGTGCCGGTCGGGGTCGCCGCGGCGCGCATGGTCGCGCCGCTGCCGGAGCGGGTCACCGTGGTCGCCCGGCGCGATCCGAAGGCGAAGCTGCGCGCCGACGTCGACCTGCTCGACGACGAGCACAACCTGGTCATGCGGCTGAGCGGGCTGCAGATCGGCGCGCTCACCCCCGGCCAGGACCCCCTGCGCCGGATGGCCGACTTCTTCTACGTCGAGACCATGGAGCAGCGCGACCCGCTCGACCCCACCGCGCTGCCCCAGGATTCGGTCAGCACCGTCGTGGTCGCGCTCGGCGGCACCAACAGCCGCGCCGAGGCGCTGGCCGAGGCGATCCCCGGCGCCAGGCTGCACCTGGCCGGGCTGCCCGGTGAGGAGCCCGCCGCCGGACTCGCCGACACGCTCGCCGCCACCCGCGCGGACGGCACCGAGCGGCTGCACGTGGTGGTCGTGGCGGGCGCCGTCGAGGACGACGTGGCCGACCTCTGGACGCTGGAGCAGGTCGCGGTCGCCATCGACGCCTTCGCGCACCCCGCCGAGGGCGAGCAGCGCGGCATCGGCGATGTCTTCGGCGACGGCGAGTGCCACGTCACACTGGTCACCGAGCGCGCCTTCGCCATCCCGGACGACCCGGCGCTCCCCGACACCGGCCAGGCCGCGCTGGCGGGCGCGCGCCGCGTGCTGCTCAACGAGCAGACCACGCTGCGCTGGCGGCTCATCGACGTCGAGCCCGCCACCGAGACCGCCGACCTGGTCACCGAGCTGGCCGTCCCCGGCGCCTTCTGGAACGACAACCTGGACGAAGTAGCACTGCGCTCCGGCACCCGCTGGGCCCCGCTGGTGACCAAGCCGCTCCCGGACCGCCTGGAGGCGCTGGACACCGCGGCCCCGCTCGCCGACCCGGAGGCCAACTTCGCCCTGGAGATGCCGCGCACCAGGGTGCTCTCCGCGCTGGCCTGGCGCGAGTGTCCGCGGCCGGAGCCCGGCGCGGGCCAGGTCGAGGTCAGGATGAAGGTCATCGGGCTGAACTACAAGGACCCGCTCAAGGTGATCGGGCTGCTCGGCGAGCGCGAGCTGGCCCCGACCTACTTCGGCACCGTGCCCGGCATGGAGGGCGTCGGCGAGGTGGTGCGGGTCGGCTCCGGCATCACCGACATCGCCGTCGGCGACCAGGTCGCCATCGCCACCAAGGGCATGATGCAGCGCTACGTGCTGGTGGACCGGAACCGGGCCATCCCGCTGCCCCCTGACGCCGACCCCGGCTACTGCACCAGCACCATCGCCTTCGGCACCGCCGAGTACGCGCTGCACGACCTGGCCAGGATCGAGCCGGGCGAGTGGGTGCTGATCCACGGCGCCGCGGGCGGCGTCGGCACGGCGGCCATCCAGGTCGCCAAGGACCGCGGCGCGCGGATCATCGGCACCGCGAGCACCGAGGAGCGGCGGGCGCACGTGCTCGCGCTCGGCGCCGAGCACGCCGTCGACTCCCGCTCGCTGAACTTCGTGGACGACGTCCTGGCGATCACCGGCGGCAAGGGCGTCGAGGTGGTGCTGAGCAGCGCGCCCGGCGAGATCCTGCGGCAGAACTTCAACGCGGTGGCCGAGTTCGGCCGCATCGTCGAGGTGGGCAAGGCCGACATCTACACCGGCGGGCTGCTGGAGCTGGCCAACTTCGACAAGAACGTGGCCTACTTCTCCATGGACCTGGACCGCCTGGTCGCGGTCGACGCCCAGCGGCTCATCGCGCTGCTGCAGCGGGTCTACGAGAAGGTGCTGGCGGGCACCTACACCCCGCTCCCCTACCGGTCCTTCGAGACCGACGAGGTGGCGACCGCCTTCGAGGAGACCATCCGCTCCACCGGGCTGAACCGGATCGCGCTGCGCATCGACTCCCCGCTGCCCGCGGTCCGGCCGTACCTGCCCGAGGTCGAGTTCGACGCGGCCGGAACGTACCTCGTCACCGGCGGGTTCGGCGGGTTCGGCATGGCGATCGGGCGCTGGCTCGCGCTGCGCGGCGTGCGCAGGCTGGTCCTGATCAGCCGCAGCGGGCCGACCACCGACGAGGCGCACCGGCAGCTGGAGGCCTGGCACGCGGCGGGGGTCGAGGTGGTCGACGAGCGCGCCGACATCACCGACGCCGACGCGGTCGCGGCCATCGTGGCCAGGGCGCACACCGCCGAGCACCCGCTGCGCGGGGTGTTCCACGCGGCGGGTTCGGTGGCGGACAACCGCCTGGCCGCCATGACCTACCGCGAGCTGGACATCGTGTACCGGCCCAAGGTGCACGGCGCCCGGGTCCTGCACCGGGCCGTGGCGGAGGCCGGGATCACCCTGGACATGTTCGTGCTCTGCTCCTCCGGCGGCTCCATGTACGGCATCTACGGCCAGTACAACTACTGCGCCGCCAATGTCGCGGTGGAGACCATGGCGCAGGAGTGGGCGCGGGGCGGCGAGCGGGCGCTCTGCATCGGCTGGGGCCACCTCTCCGGCGCCACCGGCGGCATGGCGGCCGACGAGACCGCGGTCAAGTACCTCGACCTGGTCGGCTTCGACCCGCTCGACATGGCCGACGCCACCGCCTACCTGGAGCAGACGCTGCGGCTCGGCGACCCGAGGGCCGGGATCATCCCGACCGACTGGGGCAAGCTGACGGGTACCTTCCCGCAGCTGACCAGGACCGGCCGCACCATCGCGCTGGCCCAGGTCTCGGCGAAGGACACCTCGGAGCTGGCGCAGCTGCGCGCCGAGGTGGCCGCCATCGAGGAGGGCAAGCGCGGCGCCTTCGTCGCCCGCAAGATGGCCGAGGAGCTCGCGGTCGTCATGGGGGTGCCGGTGGAGTCCATCGACATGACGGTCCCGGTCCCCGAGCTGGGGCTGGACTCGCTGATGGCGGTGGAGCTCGGCGCCAGGGTCACCAAGACGCTCGGCATCGACCTGATGTCGCTGCAGATGGGGCGCTCGTTCAGCCTGGAGCAGGCCGGGCCGAAGGTGGCCGAGCTGATCCTGGCCGCGGAGTCGGCGAGCGGCGGGCTCGACCCGTCGAAGCTCATCGCCGAGGCCGCCGCGGCCGAGCCGGTGCCGGTGGGCGCGCCATCGTGACCGGCACCCGTCGAAACGAGGTTGCACCGTGGTCGAATTCGGCCTGATCGACGACTGGGCACCGGCGCCGGGCCGGTTGACCACCTGGACCGCGTCACCGGAGTCGGTGGTGCGGGCCGGGCTGGCACCGGCCCACCCCGCCCCGCCCTCGCACCAGCAGGAGCAGTACCTGAAGGCGGCCGCCCAGCACGCCGCGGCGGAGTTCCGCTACTCCGGGCTCTGCCTGGTCACCGCGGAGATCCCCACCGGCGAGCTGAACCGGGAGGCCATGACCACCGCGGTCAATGCCTTCCTGCAGCGGCACGACACCTTCCGGACCTGGTTCCGGATCGAGGGCGGGGTCGTCCAGCGGCACCTGGTGCCCGCCGAGGACGTCGAGTTCGTGCCGGTCGAGCACGGCCGGGTCGACGACCCGGCCACCGTCCGGGAGCACGTGCAGAAGACCACCCCCGGCCCGTTCGAGTGGGACTGCTTCACCTTCGGGGCGATCGAGCGCGCGGAGTCGACCACCGTCTACCTCGCCGTCGACCACCTGCACACCGACGGCTTCGGGCAGTACCTCTCCGGCTTCGACCTCGCCATGCTCTACACCCGCGAGGTCTGGCCGGACGCCCCCGACATGCTGGAACCCGCCGCCAGCTACCTGGCGTACTGCACCGCCGAGCGGGCCTACACCGGGCAGATGTCGCTCACCTCGCCCGGCGTGCGCAAGTGGCTGGAGCTCATCCGCGGCAACGAGGGCAGGCTGCCGTCCTTCCCGCTGGAGCTGGGGAAGCGCACGGACGGCTACAACCGCAGCGCGCACCGCACGGTCACGCTCTTCGACGAGGACACCGCGTCCCGCTTCGAGGAGCGGTGCCGGGCGAACGGCGCCGAGTTCGTCGGCGGCATCTTCGCCGCCGCCGCGCTGGTCGAGCGGGAGCTGCTCGACAGCGACTACTACTTCGGCATGACCCCGGTGAGCACGCGCAGCAGCCTCGCCGAGCGGGCATCGGTCGGCTGGTACGTGACGCTGCTCCCGGTCGCCTTCCCGCTCGGCGCCACCTCGTTCGACCGGGTGGTCAAGCTGGCGCAGCACGCCTACGAGAACGGGCTCCGGCTGGCGCCCACCTCGTTCCAGCGGGTGGTGGAGCTGCTGCCCGCCGACTCCGACCTGGACCTGAAGCCCGGCTGGTCCTGCCCGATGATCTCCTTCGTGGACGCGCGGGAGCTGCTCGGGAACGAGTTCTTCGACGCGGCGTCGGCGGGGCTGTACGCCAATCGCGCTGCCTCGGAGCAGGTTCTGATCTGGATCAACCGGCTGGCAGGCGAGACCACGCTGAGCGTCATCTACCCGGACACCCCGGTGGCGCACGAATCGGTCGAGCGGTACGTCACGGTGCTGCGGCGGGTCTTCGCGGCGGCGGCGGAGGGGAAGTCGTGATCGACACGGTGTTTCGCGATCCCGGGATCCCGGACGGGGAGAAGTCCGTCTACACCCTGCGGGTGGCGAACCAGCCGTCCGCGGTCGAGCTGGTCCATGCGATCGGGCACGACCGGGACGGGTACCGGACGATCACCCAGGTGGGGTCCGGGGACTTCTCGGTGAACGTCGAGCAGCGGTTCCAGCGGGTCGGGGATCGGCTCAGGGCGGCGAGCTACCGGGCCGAGACCCGCTCCGGCGGGACCGTGGTGAGCCGGGAGGAGGCGACCTTCGTCGGGACGACGCACCTCCGGTTCGGTGGCGGCGTCGCCCCCTTCCCGGCCGACCTCATGCCGCTGGCGGGCGGGCTCACCCTGCTCCGCGGGCTCGACTTCGCCGACGGCGTGGAAGAGGAGCTCGCGCTCTGGCTCGCCTTCTCGGTGCACGTCCCGGTGAGCGCCAAGGTGGAGCAGCGCTCGGTGATCGAGGTGCCCGCCGGGGAGGTGGAGTGCTGGCAGGTGCGGCTGCGGCCACGGCTCTCCGGGTTGAACGCGCTGCTGGAGAAGATGCTCAGCGGGTTCCTTCCGCCCGCGGTGGCGCACATCGAGGTGGCGGCGCCGCACCGCATGATCCGCTTCGGCTTCCCCACCGGGCCCATGCCATGGGACCCGCGCGGGACCATGGAGCTGGTCTCGTAGCTCACGGTAATTCGCGACCCCGCGCCGGCCGAGCCGGCGCGGGGTCTGTCTCTTATAC